>NZ_JBFAOV010000016.1:126146-240697 GCF_040675375.1 Nonomuraea sp. NPDC049607 | reverse complement strand
CCCGCCCTCGCGTCCTCCGCGTTCCCGGGGGTGGTGTTGGTGGTGGGGGTGGGGCTGCTCGGGTGGGGGGTGGTCCTGGCCGCCCGCGCGGGGGGGGGGGGGGGCCCCCCGCCCCCCGCCGCTCTATGCGGTGGAGCACGATGGATGAACTAATCAAGTACCTGCCCGACCTCGCGATGGGCTTCTGGGGGAACATCAGGATCGCGCTCGTGGCCGCGGTCGTCTCGCTCGTCCTCGGGACGGTCCTGGCCGGGATGCGCGTCTCCCCGACGCCCGTGCTGCGCGCGGTGGGCACGGTCTATGTGAACGTGGTGCGCAACACCCCCCTCACCCTGGTGCTGGCGTTCTCGGCGCTGGGCCTGAGTGACAAGCTCGGCCTCGTCTTCTCCGGCGAGCCGCGGACGAACTCCTTCTGGATCGTCTCGATGGGCCTGTCGATCTACACGTCGGCGTTCGTGTGCGAGGCGGTGCGCTCGGGCATCAACACGGTCCCGATGGGACAGGCGGAGGCGGCCCGGGCGATCGGGCTGAACTTCATGCAGACACTGCGGCTGATCATCCTGCCGCAGGCGTTCCGATCGGTCATCGCGCCGCTGGCCAGCGTGATGATCGCCATGATCAAGAACACGACGGTGGCGGTCGCCGGCGGGTACGCCGCCGACGTGGCCGCCGAGATGAAGCTCACGTTCGACACCACGGGGGCCTCGATCCCGATCTTCCTCGGGGTGGTCGTGGCCTTCATGATCGTGACCATGCCGATCGGCTTCTTCTCCGGCTGGCTGGCCCGGCGTCTGGCGGTGGCCCGATGAGCGCGTCCGTGCTGTTCGACGCCCCCGGACCGCGGGCCCGGCTGCGCAATCACCTGCTGACGGCGATCAGTGTCCTGGCGGTCCTGGCCGTCGCGTACTTCGTCTACCGGGGCTTCGACGCCAAGGGCCAGTGGGACGGCAAGATCTGGCAGCCGTTCCTGACGGCCGAGGTGTGGCAGGAGTTCATCCTGCCGGGCCTGCTCGGCACGCTGGAGGCGGCGGCCGCCGCGGCGGTGCTCGCGATGGTCTTCGGCGCGGTCTTCGGCCTGGCCAGGCTCTCCGACCACGCCTGGATCAGGGTCCCGGCGGCCACGGTGGTGGAGGTCTTCAGGTCCATCCCGCTGCTGCTGCTGATCTTCTTCATCTTCTACCTGGCGCCCGCCATCGCCGGTGGCGGCGACTACGCCTTCATCGCGGTGGTGCTGGGCCTGATGCTGTACAACGGCTCGGTGCTGGCGGAGATCGTGCGCGCGGGCGTGCACGCCATCCCCAAGGGGCAGGCCGAGGCCGCCTACGCGGTGGGCATGCGCAAGAACCAGGTGCTGCGCCTGGTGCTGCTGCCGCAGGCGGTCACGACGATGATGCCGGCGATCGTCAGCCAGCTCGTGGTGCTGCTGAAGGACACCGCGCTCGGCTACATCATCGCCTACGTCGACCTGCTCAACACCGGGTTCAAGATCCTGCCGGCCGCGTACTTCGGCTCGCTGATCCCGGCGGCGATCGTCATCGGCATCATCTACGTGGCGCTCAACATGACGCTGAGCCACCTGGCCACCCTGCTGGAGCGGCGCAGCCGTCGCAGCAGGAAGACCACGGCGCGGCCGATCGCCACCCCGGGCGCGGCCTCCGTCGGCGTGGGCACCGGCCAGGGCACCGAGGGCGGCGGCATGGCGCCCGACATCCCTGTGGAGTGACCGGCGGGTACGGCGGCGGGCTCGCGGGCCTGCCGCCGTACTCCCGCGGACGGCTCCGGAGCTCCCGGCCGCCGCCGTCTCGTAAAGAAAGCCTCAGATCTTCGCCCACGCGGCACGCGGACCGGCCCTCCGGGGCCGCCCAGCCCGCAGACTCCTGTGCGTGCGGATGCGTGGAGTCGTGGTGGCGCTGGCCGGCGCGGCCGCGGTCGCCGTACCGGTGGCGTGCGGTGGCGGCGGCGCCTACTCCAGCGTCGTGGGCAAGATCAAGGGCACCGGCCAGGTCATCGTGGGCACCAAGTGGGACCAGCCGAGCCTGGGCCTGAAGTCCGGCCCCGGCGACCCCGTGGGCTTCGACGTGGACGTCGCCCGGTACGTCGTCGCCAAGCTGGCCGGCGGCCGGCCCGTGCGCATCACCTGGTGGGAGGCGCCCGCCGCGGGCCGTGAGGCGCTGCTCCAGAACGGCACCGTGGACATGGTGTTCGCCACCTACTCCATCACCGAGTCCCGCAGGCCCAAGGTCACCTTCGCCGGCCCGTACGTGCTCGTGCACCAGGACACGATGGTCCGGGCCGATGATCCCACCATCCGCGAGGTCGGCGACCTGCGGGGCAAGCGCGTGTGCCAGGTGGCCGGCTCCAACTCCTTCAAGCGGGTCGCCGCCCCTCCGCCGGACGGCAAGCTCGACCTGCCCGTCGTGGCCGTGCCCGCGGCCAACTACTCCGACTGCGTGCGCAAGCTCTCCGCGAACGAGCTCGACGCCGTCTCCACCGAGGACCTGTCCCTGGCCGGCTTCGCCCAGCAGGCCCCCGGCCAGTTCCGGCTGCTCAACGACCCCTTCACCGACGAGCTGTACGGCATCGGGCTGAAGAAGGGCGACATCAAGACCTGCGAGGCCGCCGGCCAGGCCGTGGCCGAGATGTGGCGGGACGGGACGGCCACGCGGCTGCTGCGCAAATGGTTCGGCGACACCGGGCTCAGGCTGCCCACGTCGATGCCGCCGCAGGAGAGATGTTCTTGATCGCGCCCCACGACCCCGGATCTTCCGGCAGGATGCGGGTATGCCTTTCTGGCCGTCCCCCATCTCCGCCCGCGACGTCGCCGCCGCCGGTCTGCGCCCCGGATGGCCCGTCGCCCGAGGTGGCCGGGTGTGGTGGACAGAAGACCGTCCGGGTGAGGGCGGCCGCACCGCGATCGTGTGCCGCGAGGCCGACGGCACCTGCCATGACCTGCTGCCCGCGCCCTGGAGCGCCCGCACCCGCGTCCACGAGTACGGCGGCCGCCCCTTCGCCGTGACACCGGACGGCGACGTGGTCTTCGCCGGGCTGGCCGACCAGCGCCTGTACCTTGTCGGGCGAAACGGCCAGCCGAAACCCCTCACCGCCGAGGGCTCCCGCTACGCCGACCTGACCGTCCGCGACGGCGAGGTCTGGGCGGTGCGCGAACGCCACGGCGAGCACGGCAAGATCGCCCGTTCCGTCGTGTCGATCCCGCTGGCGGGCGGCGAGCCTCGCGAACGGGCCTCGGGCCACGACTTCTACGCCTCGCCCGTCCTGTCCCCCGACGGCGCCCACCTGGCCTACGTCTGCTGGAACCACCCCCGCATGCCCTGGGACGGCACCGAGCTGCGCGTCGTCCGGCTGCGCGACGGGCAGACCCGCACGGTGCTGGGCGGCGAGGCCGAGTCCGTCCTGTCGCCCGCCTGGAAGGACGACTTCACCCTCTACCTGGTCTCCGACCGCTCCGGCTGGTGGAACCTCTACGAGTGCGGCCTCGACGGCGGGGCGCCGCGGGCGTTGTGCCCGGCGGAGGAGGAGTTCACGCAGCCGCCGTGGCAGCTCGGCGGAGCGCCGTACACCGTGCTCGGCGACGGGCGGCTCGCGGTCCTGCACGGGCGCGGCGACCTGCGGCTGGGCGTGCTCGACCCGGCCACGGGAGCGCTCCACGACCTCGACCTGCCCTACACGGGATGGCAGGCCGCGCTCGCGGCCGACGGCATGTCCGTCACGGGCATCGGGCACGCGGCCAGGCTGCCGCGGTCCGTCGTTCGGGTCGACGTCGCCTCCGGCCGGGCCGAGCCGCTGGCCCACGCCGCCGAACAGTTGCCCGACCTGTCCGGGCTGCCCGATCCGCGGCCGGTGGTCGTGCCGGGCGAGCGGCCCGTCCACGCCTTCCTCCACCAGGTCGGCGAGGAGCCCACGCCGTACGTCGTCTTCGTGCACGGCGGCCCGACCGCCCACTCCGACACGGCGCTCGACCTGGAGAAGGCGTTCCTGACCTCGCGCGGCATCGGCGTGCTCGACGTGAACTACGGCGGCTCCACCGGCTACGGCCGCGCCTACCGGGAGCGGTTGCGCGGCCAGTGGGGGCTGGTCGACGTCGCCGACACGGTCGCCGCCGCGCAGTGGCTGGCCGACTCCGGGCTGGCCGACCCGGCCCGGATCGCGGTGCGCGGCGGCAGCGCCGGCGGCTGGACGGTGATGGCCGCCTGCTGCCGCTCCGGCGTGTTCGCGGGCGGGGTGTCCTACTACGGCGTCAGCGCGCTCGCGCCGCTCGCCACGCACACCCACGACTTCGAGTCGCGCTACGTGGAGTGGCTGGTCGGCGACGACCCGGCCGTCTACGCCTCCCGGGAGCCGCTCGGCCTGGTCGACGGGGTGTCCTGCCCGATGCTGCTGCTCCAGGGGCTCGACGATCCGGTGGTGCCGCCCGAGCAGTCGACGGCCTTCGCCGACGCGTTGTCCGAGCGCGGAGTCCCCTGCACCTATCTCGCTTTCGACGGCGAATCCCACGGATTTCGCCGGCTGGAGACGCGGGTCGCGGCCCTGGCCGCCGAGCTGGCCTTCTACCAGCAGCTATTCAGTTAATGTCGCGATCTCCAGACAATTCCCGTACTGAACCAGCATTACCGACCAGTCGCTGATCGCAAACAGTTACGTAACCGACCTCGACAGTCTTCCTCCGGCATGGGTTGCTCGATTCAGTAAACGTGGGGCGCGCGTCGCGGCCACGACACGCGCCCCAGCTGTGCCAGCCAAGAACACCCCCATCTCGGCACGAGGGAGGCCAGATGGCCAGCTTGCGCCATCTCAGCATCATCACGGTGGCAGCGGCAACTCTGCTCGCCACCTCTTGCGCGACGCAGAACGGAACCAGCAACTCCGCTCCGCCCACCGCGGCGAGCCAGAGCTCCGGCAGCCCCGTCTCGGGCGGCACGCTCAGGCTCGTGGGATCGGGCGACGTCGACCATCTCGACCCGACCAGCATCTACTACGTCGTCACCATCGCGATCATGCGCGGCTACTCGCGCCAGCTCTACGCCCTCCAGGGCGTCGCGGCGGGAGCCGACACCACCAAGGGCTACGAGGTGCTGCCCGACATAGCGACCGAACTGCCCACCGAGGCGAACGGCGGTCTGAGCGCCGACAAGCTCACGTACACGATCAAGTTGCGCGACGGCGTGCAGTGGGACACCCAGCCGCCGCGGCCGGTGACGGCGGGCGACTTCGTCCGCGGGTTCAAGCGCATCTGCAACCCGGTGGCGGGCTCCGGCGCGCCCGGCTACTACACCAGCACGATCAAGGGCATGGCCGAGTACTGCGACGCCTACATCAAGGCGTTCGAGAAGGCCAAGCCCACCGCCCAGGCCCTGGCCGACTTCCAGAACGGCCACGACATCGCCGGCGTGCAGGCCAAGGACGACAAGACGCTCGTCTTCACCCTGACCCAGCCGGCCGGTGACTTCCTCAACATCCTGGCCCTGAACTTCGCCTCGGCCGCGCCGCAGGAGTACGACCAGTACGTCCCCGACGACGCCACCTTCCGCCAGCACGTGATCTCCAACGGCCCCTACAAGATCGCCTCGTACGTGGCCACCAAGTCGATCCGGCTGGAGAAGAACCCCGCCTGGAAGCAGGAGTCCGACCCGATCAGGCACCAGTACGTCAACGCCATCGACGTCAAGATGGGCGTCGGCGAGCCGGACGCCGTCCAGCAGCAGATCGAGGCCGGCAGCGCCGACCTGTCCTGGGACCTGCCGGTGCCGACCTCGCAGATCCCGCAGCTCAAGGGCAACGACCCCAACTTCACCATCTTCCCCGGCGCGGTGACGAACCCGTACGTGGTGTTCAACCTGCAGAGTAAGAACGCGGGTGGGGCGATGGGCAAGCTCAAGGTCCGCCAGGCCATCGAGTACGCGATCAACAAGACCGCCATCGCCAAGATCTACGGCGGCGCAGACGTCGCGACCGCGCTGCACACGGTCATCCCGCCCGGCAACATCGGCTACCAGGAGTACAACCCGTACCCGACGCCGGGCGACCAGGGCGACCCGGCCAAGTGCAAGCAGTTGCTGAGCGAGGCCGGCTACCCCAACGGGCTGACCCTCATCGGCGCCTTCCGCAACGCGGGCAACCACCCGGCCAACTTCCAGTCGTACGCGGCCGACCTGAAGAAGTGCGGGATCACCGTCAAGGGCCTGCCGCTGCGCCAGGGCGACTACTACACCTACCTGCAGACGCCCTCGCACGCCAAGAACAGCGAGTGGGACCTGTCGGCCCCCGGCTGGATCCCCGACTGGTACGGCACCAACGGCCGCGCGGTCATGCAGCCGCTGTTCCAGACCAACTGCAACCCCGGCACCAGCAACTACGGCTGCTACAGCAACCCCAAGGTGGACGACCTGATCAAGCGGGCGCTCGCCGAGACCGACCAGGCCAAGGCCGCGGCGCTGTGGCACGAGGCCGACCAGACGGTGCTGGCCGACGCGGTGATGGTGCCGCTGAACAACCAGAACACGCCGCTCTACAAGAACAAGCGGGTGCAGAACGCCCTCTACCTGCCGTCGTACCAGGTCTACGACGTCACCAACCTCTGGCTGAACCCCAACACGCCTTGACGACCGGTGTCCCGCGGGCTCGCCGGCAGGCGGGCCCGCGGGACAACCGCGAGGGAGACATATGAGCCTGCTTGAGGTAACCGACCTCCAGGTGTCCTTCCCCACATCCGACGGCGTGGTCCAGGCGGTGCGGGGGCTGTCGTTCACCGTCGACCGCGGCCGGACGCTGGCGATCGTCGGCGAGTCCGGCAGCGGCAAGACCGTGAGCACCCAGGCGATACTCGGGCTGACCCCCGACGCCGACATCTCGGGCACGGCCCTGTTCGAGGGCATCGACCTGCTCGGACTCGACAACGAGCAACTCCGCCGGATCCGCGGCGCGGAGATCAGCGTGGTCTTCCAGGACCCGCTGACCAGCCTCCATCCGCTCTACAAGGTCGGCTGGCAGATCGAGGAGCTGATCCGCGTCCACAATCCGGGCACCCGCCGCGCCGAGGCCAGGAAACGGGCCGTCGAGCTGCTGGGCCTGGTGGGCATCCCGCGCCCCGACCGCCGGGTGGACGACTACCCCCACCAGTTCTCCGGCGGCATGCGGCAGCGGGCGATGATCGCCATGTCGCTCGCGCTCAATCCCAAGCTCATCGTCGCCGACGAGCCCACCACCGCGCTGGACGCGACCGTTCAGGCGCAGATCCTTGAGCTGATCGGGCGGGTGCAGGCCGAGTTCGACATCGCGCTCATCCTCATCACGCACGATCTCGGCGTCGTGGCGGGCATGGCCGACGAGGTCCTGGTCATGTACGCCGGGCTCGTCGTCGAACGGGCCGACCGGCGCACGCTCTACTACGACCCGCACCACCCGTACACCAAGGGCCTGCTGGAGTCGATCCCGGGCAGCACCGGCGACCGGGGCGGCCGGCTGCGGCCCATCCCCGGCTCGCCGCCGAGCCTGATCGCGATCCCGTCCGGGTGCGCCTTCCATCCGCGCTGCCCGTACGTGATGCCGGTCTGTCCCGCCGAACGGCCGCCGCTGTCCTCCATCGCGGGCGCGCGCGGGCACGCCTCGGCGTGCTGGCTGCCGCACGAGGCGATCGGGCTCGGCGCGGAGGCGGAGGCGCTGCGCAAGCGGGCGGCGCGGGTCACGGCGGAGGAGGCGTGATGCTGCTCGAAGTCGAGAACCTGGTCAAACACTTCCCCATCACCAGCGGCATGCTGATCAAACAGACGATCGGGCAGGTCAGAGCCGTGGACGGCGTCAGCCTGGAGCTGTCGCCCGGCGAGACGCTCGGCCTGGTCGGCGAGACCGGCTGCGGCAAGTCCACGCTGGCCCGATGCATCGCGGGCCTGCATCCCATCACCTCCGGCAGCGTGCGCTTCGACGGCGCGGACATCACCAATCTGCCGCGACGCCAGATGAGGCCCTACCGGCGCGACATCCAGATGATCTTCCAGGACCCGTACGGCTCGCTGAACCCGCGCCGGCGGGTCGGGTCGATCATCGCCGACCCGCTCGTCATCCACCGGGTGCAGAGCGGCCAGGAGTTGCGGCGTACCGTCCAGGAGCTGATGGAACGGGTCGGGCTCAACCCTGAGCACTACAACCGTTTCCCCGCCGAGTTCTCCGGCGGTCAGCGGCAGCGCATCGGGGTCGCGCGGGCGCTCGCGCTGCGGCCCCGGCTGATCATCTGCGACGAGCCGGTGTCGGCGCTCGACGTGTCCATCCAGGCCCAGATCCTCAACCTGCTCAAGGACCTCCAGGACGACTTCGGGCTGACGTACCTGTTCATCGCGCACGACCTGTCGGTGGTACGGCACGTCAGCGACCGGATCGCCGTCATGTACCTGGGCAAGGTGGCCGAACTGGCCACCGCGGAGGAGCTGCACACGGCGCCGCGTCATCCGTACACGAACGCGCTGCTGTCGGCGACCGCCGTGGCCGACCCCGACGAGGCCGAACGGCGGCACCGCATCATCCTCACCGGCGACGTGCCCTCACCGATCGACCCGCCCTCCGGCTGCCGCTTCCATCCCCGGTGCCCGAAGGCGCGCGAACGCTGCTCGGCCGAGGAGCCGCTGCTGGTGCCCCAGGAGCACCTGGTCGCCTGTCACTACCCCGTCGAGGCGGGCGAGGACCTGACCGCCGGGAGGACCGCATGACACTCACGGAGATCCGCCCGGACGTCGTCGCCGACCGCACGATCGCCGGACGCAGCCCCTGGCAGCTCGCCTGGGCCCGGATCAGGTCCGACCGGGTGGCCCTGATCTCGGGCATCGTCGTCGTGCTGCTGTGCCTGCTCGCCCTGGCCGCGCCGCTCATCTCGGCCTGGAACGGGCACGACCCCGACGAGCAGTTCCGCGACACCGGCATCACCGACCAGGGCCTGCCCGTCGGGCCCAACGGCGAGTTCTGGTTCGGCACCGACCGCCTCGGCCGCGACCTGTTCATCAGGGTCCTGTACGGCGCGCGCGTCTCGCTGCTCGTCGGCGTGGTCGCGACCGGCGTGGCGGCGCTGATCGGGGTGGTCGTCGGGCTGCTGGCCGGGTACTACGGCGGCGTCATCGACACCATCCTGTCCCGGCTCATGGACGTGGTGCTGTCGTTCCCGTACCTGATCTTCGCGATCGCGGTGGTGTCCATCGCCGGGCCGTCGCTGACCGCGACGATCGGGGTGATCTCGTTCTATTCCTGGGCGGCGATCGCCCGCGTGGTGCGAGGGCAGACCCTGTCGCTCAAGGAACGCGAGTACGTGGAGGCGGCCAGGTCCTTGGGGGCCGGCGACGCGCGGATCATGTTCGTGGACATCCTGCCGAACCTGCTGGCCCCCGTCATCGTGCTCACCACACTGCTGGTGCCGGCCGCGATCGTGTTCGAGTCCACCTTGTCCTATCTGGGGCTCGGGATCGTGCCGCCGACCCCGTCGTGGGGGAACCTGCTGAGCGAGGCCCAGGGGTTCTACCGGGTGGCGTACTGGTATCTGGGGTTCCCGGCGGCGTCGCTGCTGATCACGACGCTGGCCTTCAACCTGGTCGGCGACGGGATCAGGGACGCCATCGACCCCCGGATGGAACGGCTGTTCAGCCGGCGACGCCGCAAGCGCCGCTCCCCGCCGGCTCCGGCTCCCGCCACCGGGAGGTCCGATGCCGCGACTTCGTGACCCCGCCCGGCGGTCTTGGAAACCTTGCAGGTCACGCGGCGGGACGCCGGGACTTCGTCAGGAGGTGGAGGGCTGATGCTGCGACGGTTCCTGCTGCGGCGGACGCTGCTCGGGCTGCTCGTGTTGTGGCTGGTCTCCCTGGGCACGTTCTTCCTGTTCTTCGTCGCCCCCGGCGACCCCGCCCGTACGCTGGCCGGCCGCCAGGCCACCCCCGAGCAGGTCGAGCTGATCCGCCACAACCTCGGCCTCGACCGTCCCACCATCGTCCAGTACTTCGACTACCTGGGCCGGCTCGTGCACGGCGACCTGGGCCAGTCGTACTTCTCGGGCGAATCGGTGGGCAAGCTGCTCGCCCAGGACTTCCCGCCGACGTTCTCGCTGGTGCTCGGCGGGGCCGTCCTGTGGCTCTGCCTCGGCGTCGGCGCCGGCGTGCTCAGCGCCACCCGAGTCCGCTCGTTCCTGGACCGCGCGCTGACCACGCTGGCCCTGGCCGGGGTCTCGATGCCGACGTTCGTGGTCGGCCTGCTCCTGCTGTACTTCTTCTTCTTCCAGCTCACCATGGCGGGCGCCCCGATCCTGCCACCCGACTCGTACGTGCCCTTCTCCGAGAACCCCGGAGAATGGGCCCGGCACCTGATCCTGCCGTGGATCACGTTGGCCATGGTCCAGGCGGCCTCGTACGCCCGGCTCACCCGGGGGTCCATGCTGGACGTCCTGGGCGAGGACTACATCCGTACCGCCCGTGCCAAGGGCGTGCCCGAGGGCCGCGTCATCTACCGGCACGGCCTGCGCGCCGCGCTGACCCCCGTGGTGACGCAGCTCGGCGTGGACATCGGCACGCTGATCGGCGGGCTGGTGGTGACGGAGTCGGTCTTCGGGCTCGGCGGCATCGGGCAGGCGGTGGTGCAGGCGTTCGTCAGCGGGGACCTGCCGGTGATCATGGGCGTCGTCGTCCTGGCCACGACCGCCGTAGTGGTGGCCAACCTGATCGTCGACATCGCCTACGGCCTCCTCGACCCAAGAATCCGCCTGGCCTGACACCGCTCCCCCGGGGTCCGCCCGGCCTTCACATCGCCCCCGGGAACCGCCATCGCGGGAGACGGCACCTTCCGGCGGGCGCGACCACCCCGCGCCCGCCGACCCGCCTTCCCCTCGCTCCTTTGACCTGCGCCCTTCCCCGGACCCGCGCCCTTCCCTTGGCCTACGCCCAACCCCCGGACCCGCGCCCTTCCCCTGGCCTGTGCCCTACCTCCGGACGTGCGCCCTCTCTTGGGGGCAGCATGCGTGTGGGGGATCAGCGGGCGAACTCGGTGGCGCGGGACTCGCGTACCACCGTGATCCGGATCTGCCCCGGGTACGTCAGTTCCTCCTCCACCTGCTTGGCCACGTCCCGGGCGATCACCTGCGCCTGGATGTCGTCGATCGCGTCCGGCTTGACCATGACCCGGATCTCCCGCCCGGCCTGCATGGCGAACACCTTCTCCACGCCCTCGTACGACTGCGCGATCTCCTCCAGCCGCTCCAACCGCTTGACGTACGCCTCCAGCGACTCCCTGCGCGCCCCCGGACGGCTGCCGCTGATGGCGTCGGCCGCCTGGGTGAGCACCGCCTCGACCGTACGGACCTCGACCTCGTTGTGGTGCGCCTCGATGGCGTGCACCACGTCCTCCTGCTCGCCGTACCGGCGGGCGATCTCGGCGCCGATCAGCGCGTGGCTGCCCTCGACCTCGTGGGTGAGGGCCTTGCCGATGTCGTGCAGCAGCGCGCACCGCTTCATGAGCTGCTGGTTCATCTTCAGCTCGGCGGCCATGATCCCGGCGATGTGCGCGGACTCGATCAGGTGCTTGAGCACGTTCTGACCGTAGGAGGTGCGGTAACGCAGTTGCCCGAGCAGCAACGTCAGCTCGGGGTGCATGTCCGTGATGCCCAGCTCGACGAGCGCGTCCTCGCCGGCCCGCGCGCAGAGGTCCTGCACCTCCTGGCGGCTGCGGTCGTGCGCCTCCTCGATCCGCTGCGGATGGATGCGCCCGTCGAGCACCAGCTTCTCCAGCGTGAGCCGCGCAGTCTCCCGGCGAACCGGGTCGAAACACGACAACAACACCGCCTCAGGCGTGTCGTCGATGATCAGGTTCACGCCCGTGGTCGACTCGAACGCCCGGATGTTGCGCCCTTCGCGCCCGATGATCCGGCCCTTCATCTCGTCACCGGGCAGATGCAGGACGCTGACCACCGACTCCGCCGTCTGCTCGGCCGCCACCCGCTGAACCGCCAGCGTCACGATCTTGGTGGCGCGCTTCTCGCCCTCCTTGCGGGCCTCGCCCTCGATCTCCCTGATGATCAGCGCCGCCTCGCGCTTGGCCTGGTTCTCGATCTCCTTGACCAGCTCGGACTTGGCCTGCTCCCCGGTCAGCCCGGCGACCCGTTCCAGGATCATCCGCCGCTCGTCCTCGACCTGGAGCAGTTCCTCGCGCCGGTCGGCCAGCTCGACCTCGGTCTCGGCCAGCTTCCTGTCCCGCTCGGACTGCCGCCTGGCCTCCTCGTCGAGCCGCTGCTCGCGCTCGGCCAGCCTGGCCTCCCTGCGTTCGAGATCGGTCCGGAGCTCCTTGAGCTCGGACTTCAGGATCCGGCTCTCCTCCTCGACCTCCCGCCGCATCTGCGCGGCGCTCTCGGCGGAGCCCTCCGACCTGCGCAGAATCTCCTCGGCGTCGCTCTCCGCCTTGGTGCGGATCTCCTTGGCGCGTTCCCGCGCCTCCTCAAGCTCCGCGTGTACGGCCTCCACCTGCTCAGGGCTCGGCTGGGCCTTACGGGGCAGACCGCCAGAGGTACGGCGTATGACGACGAGCAGCGCCACGATCATCCCGAACGCGAGCACGAGCACCGCCACCATCAGCACCACGACAAGCGGCTGCATGCGCGCCCCGCCCTCCTCGCGTCGTCGACACCTCATAACGCGGACCCAAAACGGGAGGGGTCACGTGCGCGCCACGGAAAGCCCGGTCGGCGTCGTCTCCAGGACCGATGCCAGGCCAAGGCGGACCGGGCATCGGCCCTCATAGCCGACACCTCGCCTGCCTCGATCAACCGAGCTCGTTCGTCCGTCGTTCACCGTATGGCAATCCGCGCTGCGCGGAGTAACTCCTCACTGCCGTCGAGGTTATGCGTCGAACAGGTCACGAGCAAGCAAACGCGTCCTCAAGCGTGTCTTACGGGACCGCATCTCCCCAATCAACCACATAACCCACGATCACCCCCATTTGTCCCCCACCCTCACCCCTCCAACCCCCAAAAGCCCAGCCAAAGCCCAACAACCCAAACCCATCATGAAACCTTGGCCACCTAGGTCTCCAGACCATCCATGCGACTCAGCCCTGCCCCCAAGCCCGCAACCGCAACCCGTCCGTACGCTTCGACCTCGGCCCGTCCCCTCGAACAGGAGCACACACAGTGGACAACACCATCGACAAGATCGCCTGGATCCACCTGGACGACGGCAAGATCCTCAGCACCCGCTCGCGAGGCAAGACCGTCTACTACCTCCCCGGCGGCAAGCGTGAGCCCGGCGAAACCGACCTCGACACCCTGATCCGCGAGATCGACGAAGAGCTCTCCATCGCCATCGTCCCCACCACCGCCAGCCACGTGGGCACCTACCGCGCCCAGGCGCACGGCCACGCCGACGGCATCACCGTGCAGATGACCTGCTACACCGCCGAACATCACGGCGTACCGACACCCAGCGGCGAGATCGAGGAGGTCACCTGGCTGACCTACGCCGACCGCGACCGCGTGTCCCCCGTCGACCAGATCATCTTCGACCACCTGCACCAGACCGGACACCTTCACTGACCCAGCCACACCCGAACCACTCCCCGGGCATCACCCGCCACCCGCCCTCGATCCCCTTGAGCTCCGGACCTGACGGGCTCTGGGCCCGAAGGGGCTCTGGGCCCGAAGGGGCTCTGGGCCCGAAGGGGCTCTGGGCCCGAAGGGGCTCTGGGCCCGAAGGGGTTGGGAGTCCAGGGAGGTCGGGGCAGGTCAGGTGTGGTTCTCGGGATCAGGAGAAGTCGTCGTCCAGGTCGATGCCCTCCTGTTCAAGAGCCTCCCGGATCACCCGGTACGCGAGCCCCGACGAATACCCCTTGCGCGCCAGCATGCCGGCCAGACGCCGCGTACGGGTCTGCGGGTCGAGGGACCGGGTGGAGGAGAGCTTGCGGTCCACCAGTCGCCGGGCCGTCTCGGCCTCCTGGTCGGAGTCGAGGCGCTCCACGGCGTCCTTCACGGTGTCGGTGTCCACGCCCCGATGGCGCAACTCGGCCGCGAGCGCACGTTTCGCCAGGCCGCGACCATGGTGCCGGGAGTCGACCCAGGCCTCCGCGAACGCCTCGTCATTGATCAACCCGAGCTCGACGAACCGGTCAAGCACCTTTCCGGCCGCCTCATCCGGCACGTCCCGCTTGCGAAGGGCCTCGGCGAGTTGTGCCCGGGTCTTGGGAGCCATGGTGAGCAACCGCAGGCAGATGGCCCGTGCCACGGATTCCGGGTCCGCCTCGGGGGCCGCCGCGGCGGGACTGTCGGCGTCCGGGCCGTCGGGCAGCGGCCCGCCACGGCCCGCCGCCCCTCTCCCGGAACGTCCACTCCCTCTGCCGCTCCCCCAGCCGGTTCCCCGGTCGCCTGCACGACGTCCCTTGCTCGAACGCTTCTTCCCACCCGCGTCCTGCTCGTCGCCGAACCAGCTGCTTCCGGCCAGTACCTCAGAATGCCACTCATCGGCGCCGTGCTTCTCCGCGGGAGCAGCCGCACCCGCCGGCGCTTCCTCAACGCCGTCGGGCTCGTGCGGAACCTCCCGCTCCGGCAGGCGCTCCTCCACAGGGACATCCACAGGGACATCCACAGGGACATCGCCGCCGCCCTCACCGCTCAGCCCAGCCGGACGCCGTCCGGAGAAGCCCTCACCATCCTGAGCTCTCCGCCTGCTCGTACGCCGCCCAGCAGTGTCCGCGCCCTCATGACCGCTCTGCTCGCCCAAGGGGCTTCCGGAGAGATCCTCGTCGGACTGGACCTTCCGCTTACGCCTTCCAGAACCGGCCTCGCGGGCTCGTCCCCGGCGGGCGTTCTCGGGAGACTCGCCTGCAACGGTGTCACTGTCGGCAGAGGCCTTGCGCTCTCCCGGCCAGACGAAGATCGGCGCGTCGGCACTCTCCTCCGACCGCCCCCGGGACGCCCGCCCTCCGGTTCGTCCACGACCACCTGAGCTGCGGCCGTCGGGTGCGGCTTCTTCGCCCGGGACGGGCTGATCGGCCGAGTGACGCCCATCAGGACCGAGCTGGTCCGGCAGGTCACCACGGTCAGCGACCCACCACGCCGTGCCCGCTTCGCCACCGGGCTCAACACCCGCGGCATCGCCCGGCCCGACACGCGCCTCATCCCTGAGCCCGGTGCCTGAGGCATCACTCAAGCTCGCGTCGGCTTCACCAGCCTGCCCCTCGGCATCCCCGTCGGCCTGACTGCGCTGGTCACCCGGCCATTGGAAGGTCGGCGCCGCCATCTGCCGGCCCGGGCCCCACGCCGGAGGCACGTCGACGGTCCGCCCGCCGGACGTGCCCTCGTCCTCCACCTGAGCATGAACGATCACCTCATCGGGGACGACGACGTCAGCCACGACGGCTGCGTCGTCCGCCTCAGCCTGGACGTCCGCGTCGTGAGCCCCGGCTTGGCCGGTCATGTCATCCAGCCCGGCGCGGGCAGCCGTGTCCTCCGCCCCCGTGTCGGCGGAGGAGGAGTGGTCGTCGTCCGGGGTGGGGGTCTGGGAGGCGGTGGCTCGGAGGCGGGCGCGTTGTTCGTGCCATTCGTCTACCGATGGCCAGCCGTCCGTGGCCGACCGGGCCAGGTCGGCGCCACGCGAGCCCCCGCCGGAGGCCCGGCGACCGGTCGCCCGGGTCACCGGCTCGGAGGTGGGCATCGGCTCGGGAGCAGCGGCCCGGGTCGTCGGCTCGGGGGTGGTGGCCCGGGGGCCGCGGGGTCCGCGCTTCTTGCGCTCCCCCGAGGCGGGGAGGTCGGGCCATGCGCCCCAGTCCTGGGAACGGGGCGCCTGCGACGGATCCCTGTCACTCATGCGCCGACCGATCAGACGTCACCAGGCTTGGGGGTGGACTTCGAGCCACGACCCGAGGGCGCGGCGGCGGGAGCCGGGACGGCGGCGGCGGGCTCGGCGGGCGTGTCGAGCTTCGGACCGACCCCGAGCTTGTCCTTGATCTTCTTCTCGATCTCGTTGGCCATGTCGGGGTGGTTCTTCAGGAAGTTGCGCGCGTTCTCCTTGCCCTGGCCCAGCTGGTCACCCTCGTACGTGTACCAGGCGCCCGACTTGCGGACGAAGCCGTGCTCGACGCCCATGTCGATGAGGCCGCCCTCGCGGGAGATGCCCACGCCGTAGAGGATGTCGAAGTCGGCGACGCGGAAGGGCGGGGCCATCTTGTTCTTGACGACCTTGACCCGGGTGCGGTTGCCGACCGCCTCGGTGCCGTCCTTCAGGGTCTCGATGCGGCGGATGTCCATGCGGACCGAGGCGTAGAACTTGAGCGCCTTACCACCGGTCGTGGTCTCGGGGCTGCCGAACATGACGCCGATCTTCTCGCGGAGCTGGTTGATGAAGATCGCGGTGGTGCCGGTGCTGTTGAGGGCGCCGGCGACCTTGCGCAGGGCCTGGGACATCAGGCGGGCCTGGAGGCCGACGTGGCTGTCGCCCATCTCGCCCTCGATCTCGGCCTTGGGCACCAGGGCGGCCACCGAGTCGATGACGATGATGTCGACCGCGCCGGACCTGATCAGCATGTCGGCGATCTCCAGCGCCTGCTCACCGGTGTCGGGCTGGGAGACCAGCAGGGCGTCGGTGTCGACGCCGAGCTTCTTGGCGTATTCGGGGTCAAGGGCGTGTTCGGCGTCGATGAACGCCGCGATGCCGCCGGCCCGCTGGGCGTTGGCCACCGCGTGCAGGGCGACCGTGGTCTTGCCCGAGGACTCGGGGCCGTAGATCTCGACGATGCGCCCACGCGGGAGGCCGCCGATGCCGAGGGCCACGTCAAGGGAGATCGACCCGGTGGGGATCACCTCGATGGGGGCTCGGGCGTCGTCACCCAGTCGCATGACGGAGCCCTTGCCGAACTGCCGCTCGATCTGAGCGAGCGCGGTCTCGAGGGCCTTCTCGCGGTCGTTGATAGCCATGGGAGCTCCCTCTGGAGGGTCGTGGTCCGATCAGTCGAGTGAAAGCTACGGCCTGCCACCGACATTTTCTGCGACGGTCGGAGAAGGCGTGGCCGAGTTCGGCAAGGTTCATCGTAGCCGAACGACTGTTCGATCACATCACGAACACGCTGCTGGGATGCATGCGGCGTGTTCGGTGTCCCGTGACAGCGAAGGTCGAGCGTGTTGGCGACGCGTCAGTCGGTCTTCGGTGTCACGAGACCGGTGGTCATCAACCTTCGTGACGATGATCAGCATTCGCCGGGTGTCCTGTGACAGCGAACAATGTGCGTTGCCGCCGAAGGTGGATGACCAGTAGGTTCGCGCCACCGAGGTCTGAGCGGGGAGGGATTGCCGAGGTGCTCACACTGAAGGCGGTCGCCGAAGACCCGCTTGTCCTGACGTGGCGCCTGAACCTGAATGACGGTTCGGAGGTCGCCTTCCGACCGCTCATGCACACTGACGCGGAACGTCTTGCGGCCTTCCTTGAGGGGCTGTCCGCCGAATCGAGGCGACTGAGCACCTTCGACGGGTACGACCTCAAGGCCGCCCGGAAGCTGTGTGACGCGATCGCGCGTCACGACAAGCTCAGGCTGGTGCTTGAGGACGTGCTGTCCGGCAGGATCGTCGGCCTTGTCGAGTTCAGTCTCGATCCTCACCCGGCGGACATCGCCCGCTACCGGGAGGCCGGCATCCACCTGGCGGCGACGGACTGCCGCTTCGGCCCCACCCTGGCCGACGACTACCAGGGGAGGGGGGTGGGAACGCAGATCTTCCCGCTCGTCGCGGACGTCGCACGGCATTTCGGCAGGAGGAGAATCATCCTGTTCGGCGGCGTTCTCGCCGACAACGCACGTGCCCTTCGCTACTACAAGAAGCACGGCTTCCAACTGGTCGGCTCCTTCACCGGGAGGGACGGCACACGGTCGTTCGACATGATCCTGGACCTCCATCCGCCATCGGGCCAGTGACGCCTTCGCCGGCGCGGGCCGCTCAGGAAAGGGCGAGGCCGTGCCCGGATACCGCTCGCGTTCATGGTGGTTGCCGGCTGACGGATCGGCCGTGGGGTCTGCCCTGGGGATCGTGGAACCGGCACGGCGGGCGGATGTGACGGGCGCTTGTAGGGGTCCGGGCCGGACGAACACCTGTCCCTTGCGGACGGGGGACAGGTGAACCAGGCCCGGGGAACGTGGATCGCCGCGCGGGGAGACGTCACGGACGTTCTCCCCACCGGTCCGGAGAGCGTGGTCATGGGACCGGAGTGACGGGTGGGGCGCGCGGAACAGAACGTTCCCGATCTTCCGCGCGGGTTGCCGCCGACGTGTTGTCATACGCCGTGAGCTGGGGAGACTCACTTGCAGGGTACTGGCTTGGAGGCGGCGAAGTGGCGAGTGGCTACACCGGGGAACGACGCACCCTTCTGGAGGAGCTCGCCGAGTTGCTGCCCGACCGGGGGCTGGTCAGCCGCATGGTCGGCGGCGACGACCCGGTGCTGTGGGTGTGGCATCCGCGCACGCGCCGCCAGACGATCGTCTTCGCCACCCCCTCCAGCGGAGGCTGGACGTTGTTGTGGTCGCCGGGCGGGCAGGGCGACGCGGACGACCTGGAGGGCACGGCGGACGCGCTCCGCCGTGCGCTCGGCTCAGCGCAGCCGGGGTGAGACGTCCTCCACCTGGCACACGGCCCGCCACACGGTCTTGGCGCTCTCGCCGTCGGCCAGCGCCTGCGTCACGGTACGGCCGCCCAGCGGGGCGATCACGTAGTCGCGGGCCCACGAGTCGGCATAGGTCTCGCCGAAATGGGCGTTCATCCGTCTCCAGAACTCGGTCAGGCGCATGAACCAAGTATGGAAGCGCGTCAGGTGTGGGTAGGACATCCGCATGCCGAAGACCCCCAAGTCCTCACCCCCGAAGAGCGCCAGGACCAAGGCCAACAGAGCGCGCCGCCGCCGGCTGTTACTCGCGATGCGGCAGGCCGTGCAGAAGGAGAAGGGACAGCGCTCGGAGCGGCACGCCGGAATCAGGCAGGAGCCCCGCGCGGGCGTACCGCGTACGCGCAGGGCGTCACGGCGCTGAGCCGGGACGCACGGTCACAACACCCGCGTGCCGTACATCTCACCGAGATGGTCGGCGAGCAGCTCCAGGCGGGCGCCGTCGGGGTCCTTGAAGTAGATGGAGGCGCCGCTCTCGATCTGGTGCGGCACGCCGGCCATCTCCAGCTTGCCGCGCAACCGTTCCCAGGTGGCGGGGTCGACGGAGATCGCCACGTGGTGCAGCCCGCCGAGCACCTCCTGGTACGGGCCGAGGTCGAGCCCCGGGAAGTCGAAGAAGGCGAGCAGGTTGCCGTTGCCGATGTCGAAGAAGAAGTGGCTCGAACCCTTGTAGTCGCGGTTCTCGATGATCTCCGTCAGCGGGAACTCCAGAAGTTCCTGGTAGAACTTGATGGTCCGTTCCACATCGGACGACAGCAGGGCCACGTGGTGCAGGCCACGGGCGCTGCTCGACGGCCGGTGCGTTAAGGCGTACCGGTCTCGCAACTGGGCGCGTCGGCTCTCGACGGCGGCATAATCAATGGTCACGGTCGCTGTATGTCCGTCTTGCCCCCCGCTCAATCGCCCGTCGCCGCTCCAATGCGTTTTCTGTCGGTGGCGCGAGGCAGTATGTGCAGGTGAGCTCGCTAGACCACTTCACCCAGGTGACCAGGCAATGGTTCGCCGGCGCCTTCCAGGCGCCCACGGCGGCCCAGGAGGGCGCGTGGGAGTCGATCGCGCGCGGTGACAACACGCTGGTCGTGGCCCCCACGGGGTCGGGCAAGACGCTGGCGGCGTTCCTGTGGTCGCTCGACAGGCTCGCGGCGCGGGCCGCCGGGCAGCCCCCCGGCGAGACAACGGTGAAGGCCCCCAAACCGGGCACCCGCGTGCTCTACGTGTCGCCGCTCAAGGCGCTGGCCGTCGACGTCGAGCGCAACCTGCGCGCGCCGCTGGCCGGGCTCAGGCAGACGGCGCGCCGGCTCGGGCTGCCCGTGCCGGAGATCTCGGTGGCGATCCGCTCCGGCGACACCCCGGCCGAGGAGCGCAGGCGGTTCGCCGCCAAGCCGTCCGACATCCTGATCACCACCCCCGAGTCGCTGTTCCTGCTGCTCACCAGCCAGGCGCGCGACGCGCTGCGCGACGTCGAGACGGTGATCGTCGACGAGGTGCACGCGGTCGCGGCCACCAAGCGCGGCGCCCATCTGGCGCTCAGCCTGGAGCGGCTCGACGCGCTGCTGGAGCGTCCGGCGCAGCGGGTGGGGCTGTCGGCGACCGTGCGGCCGGTGAGCGAGGTGGCGGCCTTCCTCGGCGGCACGCGTCCGGCCACGGTGGTGCAGCCGCCGTCCGACAAGCGCATCGAGATCGAGGTCGTCGTCCCGGTCGAGGACATGACGGAGATGGAGGGGGCGCCCGATCCCGAGCAGGTCGAGCCGTCGTCCGGCCGGTCGATCTGGCCCCATGTGGAGGATCGCCTGTTCGACCTGATCGAGGCCCACAGCTCGACGATCGTGTTCGCCAACTCCAGGCGGCTGGCCGAGCGGCTGTGCACCCGCCTCAACGAGCTGGCCTACACGCGGCGGCAGGGGCTGGAGGCGATCGACCTGTCGATCTGGGAGACGCCGCCGCAGGACCACGAGGCCCCGGCCCCGCCCAGGCGCATGCCGGCCGAGACGATGGCGCAGGCGGGGGCGAGCAAGGGGGTGGTGACGGAGATCGTCCGGGCCCACCACGGCTCGGTGTCGAAGGAGGAGCGGGCCCAGATCGAGGAGGCGCTCAAGTCGGGGCGGCTGCCCGCCGTGGTCGCCACCTCCAGCCTGGAGCTGGGCATCGACATGGGCGCGGTCGACCTGGTGGCGTGCGTGGAGGCCCCGCCGAGCGTGGCCAGCGGGCTGCAGCGCATCGGCCGGGCCGGACACCAGGTGGGCGCGGTGTCCCGTGGGGTGATCTTCCCCAAGTACCGGGGCGACCTGGTCCAGACGGCCGTGGTGGCCGAGCGCATGCGCGGCGGGCAGATCGAGGAGCTGCGCTACCCGCGTAACCCGCTCGACGTGCTGGCCCAGCAGATCGTGGCGATGACCGCGCTCGACGAGTGGACGGTCGACGAGCTGGAGACCGTGGTCAGGCGGGCCGCCCCCTACGCCACCCTGCCGCGCGGCGCGCTGGAGGCGACCCTCGACATGCTGGCCGGCCGCTACCCGAGCGAGGAGTTCGCCGAGCTGCGGCCGCGCATCGTCTGGGACCGCGTCTCCGGCACGCTCCAGGGGCGGCCCGGCGCGCAACGGCTGGCCGTGACCAACGGCGGCACGATCCCCGACCGGGGCCTGTTCGGCGTGTTCCTCGTGGGCGAGAAGGCGTCCCGGGTGGGCGAGCTGGACGAGGAGATGGTCTACGAGTCGCGCGTCGGCGACGTGTTCGTGCTGGGCGCGACGTCGTGGCGGATCGAGGACATCACGGCCGACCGGGTGCTGGTCTCCCCCGCCCCCGGTCAGCCGGGGAAGCTGCCGTTCTGGCACGGCGACACGGCCGGGCGGCCGGCCGAGCTGGGCCGGGCGATCGGGCAGTTCCTGCGGGAGCAGGCCAAGCACGGTTCCACCGACCGCCTGCGGGAGGCGGGGCTCGACGAGTTCGCCGCCGGCAACCTGCTGGCCTACCTCAACGAGCAGCGCGAGGCCACCGGCTACGTGCCCGACGACCGTACTCTGCTGGTCGAGCGCTTCCACGACGAGCTGGGCGACTGGCGGGTGGTGATCCACTCCCCCTACGGCGCGCGGGTGCACGCCCCCTGGGCGCTGGCGATCAACCGGCGGCTGCGCGAGCGTTACGGCATCGACGTGCAGGCCGTGCACTCCGACGACGGCATCGTGCTGCGCATCCCCGACACGCTGGCCGAGCCGCCCACCGACGTGGCGGCGTTCGACGCCGAGGAGATCGAGCAGATCGTCACCGAGGAGCTGGGCGGGTCGGCCATGTTCGCCTCCCGCTTCAGGGAGTGCGCGGGGCGGGCGCTGCTGCTGCCGCGCCGCGTGCCGGGCCGGCGCAGCCCGCTGTGGCAGCAGCGCCAGCGGGCCGCCCACCTGCTGGGCGTGGCCTCCCAGTACGCCTCGTTCCCGATCGTGCTGGAGACGATGCGCGAGTGCCTCCAGGACGTGTTCGACGTGCCGGGGCTGGTCCAGCTCATGCGCGACATCGCGGCGCGCCGGATCCGGGTGGTGGAGGTGGAGACCTCGCAGGCCTCGCCGTTCGCCGCGTCGCTGCTGTTCCACTACATCGGCGCGTTCATGTACGAGGGCGACGCGCCGCTGGCCGAACGCCGCGCGCAGGCCCTGGCGCTGGACACCACGCTGCTGGCCGAGCTGCTCGGCCAGGCCGACCTGCGCGAGCTGCTCGACCCCGACGTGATCGTGACCAGCGAGCGCGAGCTGGCCCGGCTCGACCGGCCGCTGCGCGACGCCGAGGACCTGGCCGACCTGCTGCGCTCGCACGGGCCGCTGCTGACGCCCGACGTGAGCGTGCGCGGCGGCGACCCGTCCTGGCTGGAGGAGCTCGAACGCGCGCGCCGGGCCATCCGCGTGCGCGTCGCGGGCGAGGAGCAGTGGGCTGCCGTCGAGGACGCCGCCCGGCTGCGCGACGCGCTCGGCGTGCCGCTGCCCGTGGGGGTGCCGCACGTGTTCCTGGAGCCGGTGCCCGACCCGCTGGCCGACCTGGCGGCCCGGCACGCCCGCACCCGTGGCCCGTTCCACGCCGGCACCGCCGCCGCCAGGTTCGGGCTCGGCGTGGCCGTGGTCACCGACGCACTGCGGCGGCTGGCCGCCTCGGGGCGGGTCGTGAACGGGGAGTTCCGTCCGGGCGGCCGGGGCGAGGAGTGGTGCGACGCCGGGGTGCTGCGGATGTTGCGCCGCAGGTCGCTGGCCCGGCTGCGCAAGGAGGTCGAGCCGGTCGCGCCCGAGACGCTGGCCCGTTTCCTGCCCGCCTGGCACGGCATCACCGGTTCGGGCTCGTCGTCGTCCGACGGCTCGCGGGCCGGGGCGGCCCGGGCCATGGACGCGCTGGTGCGTTCCGTCGAGCAGCTCCAGGGGGCCGCGGTGCCGGCGTCGGCGCTGGAGACGCTGGTGCTGCCCTCGCGGGTGCCCGGCTACCATCCGGCGCTGCTCGACGAGCTGACCTCGTCGGGCGAGGTGATGTGGGTGGGGCAGGGGTCGTTGCCCGGCGGCGACGGGTGGGTGTCGCTCTACTTCGCCGACACCGCGCCGCTGCTGCTGCCCGAGCCCGCCGAGATCACGATGACGCCGCTGCACGAACGCGTGCTCGACCTGCTGGGCGGCGGCGGCGCGCTGTTCTTCCGGGGCATCTCCGACCAGCTCGGCGCCCAGGGCGGTGCGCTCGACGACGCGGCGCTGGTCTCCGCGCTGTGGGATCTGGTGTGGTCGGGCCGGGTCTCCGGCGACACGCTCGCGCCGCTGCGGGCGACGCTGGGCACCGGGCGTCCCGCGCACCGGCCGGCCACGACGCGGCGGCGGCGGGCCGTGCTGCCGTCGAGAAGCGGGCCGCCGACCGTGGCCGGGCGGTGGTGGCTGCTGCCCGGGCCCGCCGACGACACGACGCAGCGGGCGCACGCGCAGGCCGAGGTGCTGCTCGAACGGCACGGGGTGGTGACGCGGGGCGCGGTCACCTCCGAACGGCTGCCCGGCGGGTTCACACCCGTCTACCAGGTGCTTCGCGCCTACGAGGAGAGCGGTCGGTGCCGCCGGGGGTACTTCGTGGAAGGGCTGGGCGGTGCGCAGTTCGCGCTGCCGGGCGCGGTCGACCGCATGCGGGCCATGGCTCCGGGCATCGCGCCGACCGGGGGCGGGCCGCATGAGAGCTCCGGTCCTCCTTCCGAGGCCCCCCTCTGGGAGAGCGGCGGGCGGGTGACGCCGGGGCGGCGGGCCGTGGTGCTGGCCGCGGCCGATCCGGCCAGCCCGTACGGAGCCGCGCTCCCCTGGCCGCAACGCGCCGGCGACGTCGGGCACAAGCCGGGCAGGAAGGCGGGCTCGCTGGTCGTGCTCGTGGACGGTTTTCTCATCCTCTATGTGGAGCGGGGCGGCAAGACGTTGTTGTCGTTCGCCGACGACGAGCGGCTGCAACCGGCCGTCGACGCCCTGGCGCTGGCCGTGCGCGACGGGGCGCTCGGGAAGCTGACCGTGGAGCGGGCCGACGGTACGTCCATCGTGGAGTCGCCGCTGGCCGCCGCGCTGGAGGCGGCCGGGTTCCATCCGACCCCGAGGGGGTTGCGCCTGCGCGCCTGAGGAGCGTGGCGGCCGGAAAGGCTGGTGGATGAGGGCATGCCGCCTCTGCAACGCTTACGTTCCGACCTCGGCTCCGGCAAGAACCTGGAGATCTACGTCACGACGGTCATCGCGCTCGTGGTGGGCGTCCTCGGCGTCCTCGGCGTCCTCGGCGTCCTCGGCGTCCTCGGCGTCGTCAAGGGTGAGATCCTGGCGGCGGCGACGCTGGCCACGCTCGCCCTGCCGGCGGCGTCCGCGCTCGGCCCCAAGCACCAGGTGGCCGACCTGGAGGCGCGCGTGGCCGAGCTCAACGCCCTCGTCCGCGACCGTCTGGCCGGGGAGGCGTTCCTGACCACCCGCAAGGACGGCCTGGATCAGCGGGTCGCCCGCACCGATGACCTGCGCTTCGCCGGGGTGACGCTGAGCCGCACCTGCTGCGCGACCTACCCCACCGGGACCGCGTCGAGGTGCGCTTCCTGCCGTTCGTGCCCGCGTTCGGGCTGGTCCTGCTGGATCCCGGCGACGACCACGGCGTCATCCACGTCGAGCTGGGCACCCACAGCACCGCGGGCCGCGCGATGACGGGTGGGGAGTTCGTGTTCCTGGGCGCGGTCGGGCTGGTGGCGGGGTGGTCAACGCGCCGGCCGGGGGCGGCACGCTGGTCTCCTTCCCGGCGCTGGTGGCCTTCGGGGACCCGGGCGTCACGGCGTCGGTGACCAACGCGGTGGCCCGGCATGTTCCTGCACGACGACCTGCACCGGGTCAACGCCGTACGGGCCGCGTTGGCGCTGGTCGTCAGCACGGTCTCGGTGGTGGCGTTCTCGCTGTTCGGGCCGGTGGAGTGGCATCCCGTGGCGGTGGTGGCGCCGCCAGCCTGGCGGGTGGCTTCCTCGGCACCCGCGTGGCCCGGCTCATGCCGCCTGACGTGCTGCGCGGCGTCGTCGTGACCTTCGGCCTCGGCGTGGCGGCGGTGCTCGCGCTGCGTTGAACGGGCGGTTCAGGCGACGGTGGCCTCGATCAGGTCGTCCACCACGTCGGTCAGGTCGTTGCCCCGGGCGTGCACGCGCCGCTGGCGTACCGCGCCGGAGCCCTTGCTCAGCAGCCGTTCCAGACCCTCTTCGATGAAGGTCAGGTCGCCGGCCTCGGCCAGCGCGGCGCGTACGTGGCCGAACAGCCGGCGGGCCATCACCGTGGCGGGCACGAGCGTTCCGTGCCGCACGTCGAGGCTGTCGCCGACGAGGCCGTCCCGGGCCGCCCTCCAATAGGCGGCCCGCAGCACCTCCGACGGGATCGGCAGCCCGCGGTCGCCGCGCGCCACCTCCCGCAACGCGGTCACGACCAGGGCCCGGATCAGGCCGATGATCGTCAGGCTGTCGCTCACGTCGAGCGGCACGTCGGCCACCCTGATCTCGACCGTCGGCAGCCGCGGCGACGGGCGGGTGTCCCAGAAGACCGTCTTGGGGTCCATCAGCGCTCCCGACTCCGACAGCGCGCGCAGCGCCAGCTCGTAGTCGCCGAACGTCGGGAAGTACGGCGGCGCCCCGGACACCGGCCACCGCCCCCAGCTGATGACCCGCCAGGACGCGTAGCCGGTGTCGCGGCCCACGAAGAACGGCGAGTTGGCGGCCAGCGCGATCAGCGTCGGCAGCCAGGGTCTGAGATGGTTGCCGACGTAGACGGCGATCTCCTCGTCCGGTACGTCGACGTGCACGTGCAGCGCGCAGATGCTGATCTCGTCCTGCAACGCGCGGTAGAGCTCCTTGCCCTGCAGATAGCGGTGGTCGTCGGTGAGCGGTGGCGGCATGACGTTGCCGAGCACCGGGATGCCACTGGCCACGACCGCCAGGCCGCAGGACCGGGCCGCCTCGGCCACCTCCTTCCGTGCTGTCCGAAGCTGGGAACCCAGCTCGCTCAGGTCGGCGGAGGGCGGCGTACGGGCCTCCACCTGGAAACGGGTGATCTCGTGGGCCACGTCGAGCATGTCCGTCGCGGCGGCCAGGACCTCGGCCGCCCGGGGGGACACGTGACGCGTGCGGGGATCGACGACGAGGTATTCCTCTTCGATCCCGATCAACGGAACCATGCACACCTCGCTGGGGAGTCCAAAAGCCTCCGCCACAGGTTGTGCCCGTACCGCCGCCGGGGGAAAACCTGGCTAGAAGGGGGCAGGACCGTACAGGGCGGCGGGGGCGCCGGTGGACATGGCCCAGTAGCGGTCGCCGTAGGACCAGTGCCACCACTCGGTCGGGTAGTTGACCAGGCCCACGGGCTCCAGGACGGCGGCCAGGATCTTGCGGTGGGCGCGGGCCTCGGCCGGGATGCCCGCGGCGGCCGTGTAGCAGGCGCCGCCGCTCTCCTCGGGGTTGTCGTTGACCTCGGTGCCCATGTCGTACTCGGTGCCGTCGGGCGCGCACAGGGTCAGATCGACGGCGGCGCCGGCGGTGTGGGGGGCGACCTCGACAGGGGACACATAACGACTCGCCGCGATATAGGACTCGTCAGGCGTCATGTCGGGAAAAGTGGTGAGGAGCTCCGCGCGGTACCCCTCGAAGATGCGCCGCTGGGTGGCGATGGGCCGGTAGCCCTCGACGATCAGCAGGTGGAAGCCGTCGGGAAGGGCGCTCTCGGCCTGCTCAAGCCGGTCGAGCAGCCCCGCGCGCAGGTGCGCGTACGCGCCGTCGGCGTCGGCCATCCGCGTGTCGACCCGCAGCCGCCCGCGTACGTCGGCCAGCGGCTCGCCGCACTCCCGGACGGGGACCGCCGAGACGCGCGGGTCGGAGATGAGGACTACGTCGGTGTCGAGCTGCCACATGGGCAGAAATTCTCACACAGTGTCGGAGAAAACCTGCTCCCGGGCCTGCTCCAGGGCCGCGACCAGGGCCCCGCGCAGCACCGCGTTGCCGGTCACCTTGGTGGTCACCACGGTCGGCTGGCTGGGGCACAGGCGGGCCACGGCCTCCTGGACCTTGGCGGCCAGCCGTTCGCCGCCGGCCCGGCCGACGTCGCCGCTGAGCACGATCAGCTCGGGGTCGAGCACGACGGCCACGGCCGCCGCGCCCACGGCCAGGCGTCCGGCCACCTTGTCGAGGTAGTCCTCGTCGCCGTTGCGGACCAGGTCGGGCACGGTGTAGCCGATCACGCCGTGCTCGTCGGCCAGCCCGCGCAGGGCGTCGTGGCCGACCAGGCGCTGGAAGGAGCCCGACTGCGGCTGTGACACGTCGGCGGGCAGCGGCTCGCCCGGCACCGGCAGCCAGCCGATCTCGCCCGCGCCGCCGCTCATGCCGCGGTGCAGCCGTCCGCCGAGCATGACGCCGAGGCCCTGGCCGACGCCGGCCCAGATGACCACGAAGTCGTCGTGGCCGACGGCGGCGCCGTAGCGGCTCTCGGCCAGGGCGACCAGGTTGACGTCGTTCTCTATGGTGACCGAGCCGCCCAGGGTCCGGCGGAGGCTGGCCAGCACGCCGACGTGCCAGTCGGGCAGGTCGTAGGACCAGCGCACGTCGCCGCTGCGGGGATCGACGACCCCCCGGGTGCCGATGACGAAGGAGCGAAGCTGGGAGAGCTCGACGCGGGCCGCGGCGCAGGCCCGCTGGACGGCCGAGTGGACCGCCTTGACCGGATCGCGGGAGTCGGCCGGGTTGACCGTCACCTCGACAACGATTTTACCTGTGATGTCCGCCACACCGACGGTGAGGCTGTCGGGCAGCACCTCCAGCCCGGCGACGTACGCGGTGGACGGAACCACGGCGTACAGGGCGGCGTGCGGACCCCTGCCGCCGGCGCGCTCGCCCGCGACCTCCACCAGGCCCCGCTCTTCCAGGCGAGCCAGCAGCTGACCTGCGGTTACCTTGGAGAGCCCCGTTCGCTCCCCCAGTTCGGCGCGGGTCAGCGGACCGTCCGCGAGGAGGAGTTCAAGTGCCGAGCGGTCGTTCAACCTGCGCAGCAACCGGGGGATCCCCGGGCTTCGACTCATTACCGCACCCCTCTCGTCACGAATGGCTAACGAGCGTTTCTTTTAAGAAAGTTTCTTGTTAGTTTAACAGCGTCGTTCGGCATTTGACGATCAGCCTGGTGCGGACCGTAGGCCAGCACCCGGGAAGGGAGAACCCTGTGAGGATCGCGAAGATCACAGCCACTACGGTCACCACGGCCGCCCTGGCCCTGGGCCTGGCCGCCTGTGGGTCAAGCGAGGAGCCGAAGCCGTCGTCCAGCGCGGCCGCCCCCGCTTCCAGTGGCCCGAAGTTCGCGGGCAAGACGCTCAGCATGTGGCGTCTGGGCGACAGCAACCCTGCCGCCGCCAAGTACATGGAAGAGCTCAACGCCGAGTTCACGAAGCAGACCGGCGCTGAGGTCAAGCTTGAGTGGATCCCGTGGCCGCAGGTGGCCGACAAGTTCGCCGCCGCCGCCACCGGCGCAGGCCCGGACGTGACCGAGATCGGCAACGACCAGGTCCCCATGTGGCAGAGCCAGGACGCGCTCACCCCGATCACCGACATCGCGCGTGAGGGCGACCGGGCCCAGATCCCCGAGAACCTCTACGGCTACGAGACGGTTGACGGCGAGATCTACGGCATCCCGTGGGGCGCCGGCGCCCGCGCGGTGCTCTACCGCAAGGACTGGTTCGCCGACCTCAAGATCGAGGTTCCCAAGACCTGGGACGAGCTCGTCGCCGCGGCCAAGAAGATCCAGAAGGAGAAGGGCGCCGGCGTCGACGGCTTCGCCTTCAACGGCGGCTCCGACGCCAACCACCTGCTGGCCGCGTTCGCCTGGTCCGAGGGCGGCGAGTTCGCCGTCAAGGAAGGCGACAAGTGGGTCGGCAAGCTGACCGACCCCGGCTTCCAGAAGGGCTTCGAGACCTACACCGGTCTGGTCACCGGCGGCCTGTCCAGCAAGGCGAACCTGACGCTGAACACCGTCGACATCCGCAAGCGCTTCGCCAACAACAAGGTGGCGATGTACCTCACCGCCGGCTGGGACCTGCCCGGCATCGAGGAGGACTCGAAGGGCAAGCTGAAGGGCGACAAGCTCGGCTTCTTCCCGCTGCCCGCCAAGACCGGCGGCCTGGCCCCCTCCTTCTTCGGCGGCAACGACATCGCGCTGTGGGGCGGCACCAAGGAGGCCGACCTCGGCAAGGAGTACATCAAGCTCGCCACCAGCAAGACCTGGGCCGACCGCTACGCCAAGGAAGGCGGCCTGCTGCCGGTCTACCCCGACACCCTGGCGGCGCTGAACGAGGACCCGGCGCAGGGCCCGTTCGCCCAGGCCTTCGCCAAGGCCAAGGCGTTCCCGGCCGACCCGAACTGGGCCGAGGCCGACGCCACCAAGGCCGTGCTGCAGAACGCGGCGCGCGCCGTCATCGAGGGCAAGAAGGACACCACCACGGCTCTCGCTGACGCCAACAAGGAACTCGAAGAGATCCTGAACCAGTAACGATGGCGAACACGACTACGGTCACCCGGGGCAGGGGCTCGTCCCCCGCCCCGGGGCGCCGCCGTAAGAAGGGCGGCGGGCCCGTCAAGGCCACCGGGATGCCCACCTGGAGCATCCCGTACGTGCTGCTCATCCCCGGGCTGCTGGTCATCGCGGGACTGCTGCTGTACCCGATGTTCCAGCTCGGCGTGATGGCCTTCCAGAAGGTCGGCCTCGCGCAGATCAGGGGAAGCAAGCCGGCCGAATGGGTGGGCCTGGGCAACTTCGACAAGGTCCTCTCCAACGACATCTTCTGGTCGGCTCTGCGCAACACCGTGGTGTTCGCCTTCGTCGCCGTCAGCCTCACCCTCATCGTGGGCACCGCGGTCGGCGTGCTGCTGAACAAGCTCGGCAAGAAGATGTCCCTGTTCGTGGTCATCGGGTGCATGTTCGCCTGGGCCGTGCCGCCGGTCGCGCAGGGCGTCATCTGGCGCTCGCTCTTCGACGCCGAGTCCGGCATCGTCAACTGGCTGCTCAACCTGCTGCCCGACTGGCTGGCCGCGCCGCCCGCGGGTCAGCAGGACTGGACGGGCACCCCCTGGCTCAACGACACCTTCCCGCTCTACGTCGCACTGATCGTGTGCGTGGTGTGGGCCGGGTTCCCGTTCATCGCGGTCTCGGTGCTCGCGGGCCTCAAGGGCATCCCGTCCGAGCTGTACGAGGCGGCGAAGGTCGACGGCTCGGGGGCGTGGCGGACGTTCAGGAAGATCACCCTTCCGCTGCTCAAGCCGGTCTTCGCCGTCCTGACGATCCTGTCGATCATCTGGGACTTCAAGGTCTTCAGCCAGCTCTACGTGCTGATGAACGGCCCGACCAACCGCGACGGTTTCAACCTGTCGATGTACGCGGTCGCGGAGGCGTTCAAGCCCCCGCAGAAGCTGGGCACGGGCGCGGCGATCTCCATCGTGCTGACGATCATCCTGCTCATCATCACCGTCGCGTACGTCCGGCAGATCGTGAAGCAGGAGGAGATGTGAACCCGCTGGCCCGCAAGAAGCTCGGGAAGATCCTCCTGAACACGGCCGGTGTGCTGGTCTTCCTCTACGCGGTCTTCCCCGTCTACTGGATGGTCTCCACCGGCTTCAAGGAGAACGACCAGATCTTCACGACGGAGTTCATCCCGTTCCCCACGCACTTCACCTTCGACCACTTCGCGCGGGTGCTGACCGAGGGCGTGGCGAACAACTCCATCTGGCTCTACATGCGCAACAGCGCGATCGTGGCGCTCGGCACCGTGCTCATCGGCTCGGTCTTCGCGCTGCTGTCGGCCACGGCCATCGCCCGCTTCCGCTTCAAGGGGCGTGGCACGTTCCTGGTCGTCCTGCTGATCGTGCAGATGCTGCCGGCGGAGGGCCTGCTCATCCCGCTGTACATGATGGTCAAGCGGGTCGGCCTCGGTGACCAGCTCATCGGGCTGATCATCACCCAGGTCGCGCTGACGCTGCCGTTCGGCATCTGGATGTTGCGCACGTTCGTGGCGGCGGTGCCGCGGACGCTGGAGGAGGCGGCCTGGATCGACGGCGCGAGCCGGCTGACCACGTTCTGGAAGGTGCTGTTCCCGCTGGTCGCCCCGGGGTTGGTGGCCACGAGCATCTTCTCGTTCATCACCGCCTGGAACGATCTCGTGTTCGCCCTCTACCTGATGTCGGGGTCCGAGGGATACACGATGCCGGTCGCCCTGCAGTACTTCTTCGGCCAGAAGGGCGTCGACTGGGGCGCGATCATGGCCGGTTCCACCCTGATGACCCTTCCGGTGGTCGTCTTCTTCCTGCTGGTACAACGCCGCATGGTCGCCGGTCTCACCGCCGGGGCCGTGAAGGGGTAACAGGCACTGATCCGCGTACGGCTCGGGTTCGTCCGAGCCGTACCCGGTCGTGCCTTCATTCAAGTGATGAGGAGCCATGAGTCAGAGTGATCGGGGGCTGCGTCGCCTCGCGGCCGGCACGCTGCTCGTCGCCTTCCAGGGCACCACGGCGCCCGACTGGGTGCTGCGCGAGCTGGACAACGGCCTGGGCGGCGTGACGCTCTTCGGGTTCAACGTCGCCAGTTCCGAGCAGGTCAGGTCGCTCACCACGACGTTGCGCGCCTCGGCCGAGCCCGTCATCTCGCTCGACGAGGAGGGCGGGGACGTCACGAGGCTGGCCTACCACGTCGGCAGCCCGTACCCGGGGAACGCGGCGCTGGGGGCGGTCGACGACGTGGACCTGACCTGCCGGGTCTACGCGGCGATCGGTTCGGAGCTGGCCGCGTGCGGCATCAACCTGGACCTCGCGCCGAGCGCCGACGTCAACACCGAGGCCGACAACCCGGTGATCGGGACCAGGTCCTTCGGCGCCGACCCGGCGCTGGTGGCCAGGCACACGGTCGCGGCGGTCAACGGCCTGCAGTCGGTGAACGTGGCCGCCTGCGTCAAGCACTTCCCCGGCCACGGCGCCACCCGGGTGGACTCCCACCTGGCCGTGCCCGTCGTGGACGTCGACCTGGACGTGTTGCGGGCCCGCGAGCTCGTGCCGTTCCGGGCGGCGATCGAGGCCGGCGCCAAGACCGTGATGACCGCGCACGTGGCGGTGCCGGTGGTGACCGGGGACACCCCGGCCACCCTGTCGCCCGCCGCGCTGACCGGGCTCCTCAGGGGCGAGCTCGGCTACGACGGCGTGGTCATCACGGACGCGCTGGACATGCACGCGATCACCAAGAGCGTGGGCCTGGCCAAGGGCGCCGTGCTCACGCTCGCGGCCGGGTCGGACCTGATCTGCCTCGGCCCGATCCCCGGCGAGGACGACGTCCAGCGGGTCATCGCGGAGATCGTGGACGCGGTGACCGAGGGCCGACTGCCGGCCGCCAGGCTGGAGGAGGCGGCCGAGCGGGTCCGGGCGCTGCGGGCCTGGTTCGGCGCGTCCGAGACGGTCGCCGCCGAGCAGAACGGGGTCGGCCTGCATGCCGCCCGCCGCGCCGTGCGGCTGACCGGCGAGACGGAACCCCTGGTGGAACCCCTGGTGATCGAGGTGGACACCCCGCCCACGATCGCCGTGGGAACCGTGCCGTGGGGTGTGGGCCCGTGGCTGCCGGACGCCGAGATCGTCCGCGTCGAGCCCGAGGCCGCCGACGTCCCCACCTTGCTGGCCAAGGCCGCGAACCGGTCGCTGGTCATCGTGGTGAAGGACGCCCACCGCTACCAGGCGAGCCAGGAACTGGTCTCCGCGCTGGTGGCGGCCCGCCAGGACGCGACGGTGATCGAGATGGGCCTGCCTGTCTGGCGGCCCGGCAGCGCCGCCTACATCGCCACGTACGGGGCGGCCAGGGCCAACGCCCAGGCCGCCGTGGAACTGATCACCGCCTGAGGCGGGCGACCACGCCCCCGCCGGATCAGGGCGCGAGGAGCTCCTCGCGCGCCTGGTCCAGCGCGGCCAGCACCGCGCCGCGCAGCACCGGGTTCGCATGGGCCACCGCCGTGGTGACCACCTGCGGCCGCACCGGGCAGATCCGCGCCACGGCCTCCTCCACCCTGGAGGTCAGCGCGGATCCCCCGGCGTGGCCCACCTCCCCGGCCAGCACGACCAGCCCCGGGTCGAGGATCACGCAGACCGCCGCCACACCCAGCGCCAGCCGGTGGGCGATGTCGTCGAGCATCGGCTCGCCGCGGGACCCGGCCGCCACCGCGACCTCGACGCACTCGCGGGCGCTCTCGGCCGTGAAGCCGTAGCCGCGGGCCAGCTCGGCCACTTCCTCGGCGCTGACCAGCGACTGCAGGCCGCCCGCCAGCGAGGGCAGCCGGCCCGGCTTGGTACGGATGTCCTCCGGCAGCGGAACGCCCGGCACCGGCAGGTAACCGATCTCCCCCGCGCTGCCCGAACGCCCCCGGTGGAGCTTGCCGCCCAGCATGACGGCCATGCCGAGGCCGCGGCTCGCCCACACCAGCACGAAGTCGTCGACGCCCTTGGCTGCCCCGTCGGCGTACTCGGCGAGGGCGGCGAGGTTCACGTCGTTCTCGATCGTCACCTCGCGCCGCAGGTCGCCGGCGAGCGCCTCGTGGATGCCCTCGTGCCAGCCGGGCAGGTCGAAGGAGAAACGCACGTCGCCGCTGCGCGGGTCGACCACGCCAGGGGTGCCGATCACCACGCCGCGCAGCCTGGCCAGGCTGACCTTGGCGCTGCGGCACGCCTTGACGATCGCGCCGTGCACGGCGGCGACCGGGTCGTCGTGGCCGCCGGGGTCGACGGTGACCTCGGCGATCGTACGGCCGTGGATGTCGGCCACGGCGGTCGAGATCAGCTCGGGGCCGACCTCCAGACCGGCCACATAGGCGCTTGAGGGGATGACCGAGTAGAGCGCCGCGTTCGGCCCTCTGCCGCCCGCCTGGGCGCCCACCACCTCGACCAGGCCACGCTCCTCCAGCCGCGCGAGCGTCTGGGAGGCGGTCACCTTGGACAGACCGGTCAGGTCGCCGATCTGCCCCCTCGTCATGGGGCCGGTGGCCAGCAACAGCTCCAGTGCGGCCCGATCGTTGATCTCCCGGAGAAGTCTGGGCACACCAGGACGACGCTCCACGCTGATTCCCACCGTCAAATCGAAAAGGTTGTTGGAAGTTTAGCGCCCGTGCTCTTGCATATCATCGGAGCCGAACACGAGGATGCCTCATGACCATCCTCCGCGGCCCGGCGATCATGCTCGCGCTCGGCCTCGTGCTGCTGCTGGACGTGTTGAGGGTCTTCCTCCCGTCGTTGATCACCTTGTTCGGCCGCGCGGGCGAGACACCGCCTGAGCTGATGGGCCTCTACGCAGCCGCCTGGTTCATCCTGCCTTTCCTCGCGCTGTTAGCCAAGCCGCGCCACGCTCTGCTCGGCGGCGCCGCGGCGCTGGTCCTCACCAGGATCCTGCTGCAGGCGGGGGTGGGCCAGCTCTACGTCGCCTCCGCCGGCGTCACCGCGGGTCTGGTCTTCCTGTACGGCTGCGCCCACACCGTGCCGCGACGGGCCGTCCCCGTGGGCGTCATGGGCGGCCTGAGCCTGTCGCTGACCGTCCATCTGCTGCTGGACGGCGTGGATCTGGTCTGGCGCGACGGCCTGGTCCCGTGGCTGGCGGCGCTGTCCCTCTGCGCCGCCTTCCTCGGCCTCGTACGCCCCCCGGAGGCCGAGGTGGACCGCGCGCCCACGCTGACGTGGTTCCTGCTCGGCCCGGCGATGCTGCTGACCGGCGTGGCCGCCACCGGCTGGGCCAAGCCCGTGGCGAGCCCGACCGACCTGTGGCAGGTGCTGGCGGGGACCGGGGTACTCGCCGTCGTCCTGGTCATGGTCGTCGTGCAGGCCCCCCATCCACCGCTGTCCCCGGTCTTCGACCTCATCGCCGGGGTCGTGCTGGTGGCCTTCACGCTGGTCCTCACCCTGACGGCGTCCTACTTCGCCGTGCTGATGATCGGCTGGCTCGGCGCCCTGCTCGCCGGAACCGCGCGGCCGGACCATCCCTCCGGACGGCGTCCCGGCGTGGCCGTGCTCGGCGGCGGGCTGGTCTTCTTCGTCGGGCTGTTCGTCTACTACGCGGCCTACGACATGAACCTCGGCTTCCCCAACGGCCTGGTCCTCGTGGCGGTGGCGGTGCTGGTCGCCGCCCTCAGCGTGGTCACGGCCCTGGTCCGGCACTCGCCGCGGCCGGTCGCGACGGTCCGTCTCGGCTGGTTGCCGGTGGCCTTCGTCGTCCTGCTGGTGGGGCTCGTGACGCTCGGGGCGCCGTCCGCGCCGCCCGTACGGGCCAAGCAGGGCGACACCTTCACCCTGATCACCTACAACATCCGCATGGGCTACGGCCTGGACGGCCGCCTGTCGCTCGACAAGATCGCGTCCTGGGCCGCGGCCCAGAAGCCCGACGTCGTGCTGCTCAGCGAGGTGGACCGCGGCTGGCTGCTGAACGGCGGCCACGACGACCTGGCCAGGATCGCCCGCGGCCTCGGCATGCGCTACCACTTCGCCCCGGCCGGCGACAACGTGTGGGGCGACGCCCTGCTCACCAACCTCCCGGTCAGGCAGGTGCACTCCTATCCCCTGGGCGCGCACGACTACCCGACGGGAGCCCAGGCCCAGGCGATCGTCCTGGAGGTCGGCGGCAAGGAGGTGGGCATCGTCAACACCCACCTGCAGGCCCCCGAGGGCCAGGCGCCGGAGGTGGCCGCGATCGCCCGCGCCCTGGCCGTCGGCCGGGACGCCGACGAGGCCGGGCACCGCGCCGCCGGAGCCGGGGAGCAGGTCAAGCGGCCGGTGATCCTGGCGGGCGACCTCAACACCCGGCCCACCGACCCGGCCATGGAGGTGCTGAAGGCGGCCGGGCTGACCGACCCGCTGACCGCGTTCGGGGACCCGCCGACCTCGCCCGCCGACGCCCCCAAGGAGCGCATCGACCACGTGCTGCTCACCCAGGGATTGACCGCGATTTCCGGGCAGGTGCCGCGCTTGCCCTATTCGGATCACCTGCCCGTTCTGACGACCTTGCGCCTAACCAGTGTTGACCAGGAGGGATAATCGAGAACATGCGCCTTTCCGCTCGTGTCGACTACGCCCTCCGTGCCGCCGCCGAACTCGCCGCAGCCGGCACGGGCCCGACTACTGTGGGTGAACTCGCCAAGGAACAGGACATGCCTCCCAAGTACCTGGAGAACATCCTGCTCCAGATGCGCCGCGCGGGTCTCGTGCGCGGCCAACGGGGTCCCGAGGGCGGCTACGTGCTGGCCCGGCCCGCCGCGAACATCTCGCTCGCCGACGTGATCAGGGCCGTTGACGGGCCGCTGGCGAACGTGCGCGGCGAGCGTCCCGAACACGTCGGCTACCGAGGTCCGGCGGAGTCGTTGCAGCAGGTGTGGATCGCGTTGCGGGCCACCGAGCGGGCCATCCTGGAGGAGGTCACGCTCGAACAGGTCGCCACGGGAAGCCTTCCCGAGCGCGTCCGGCAGCTCGCCGCAGACCCCGCCGCCTGGGACTGACCTCCACCGGGCGGCACAGCGGGCGCCCTCGGCCCGTGGCCATCGTGAAGGCCCGGAGGCGGTACCTAGACTGGAGGGATGCCCGAGGGAGACGCCGTCTATCGCACCGCCGCGCGCCTGCGCGGCGCGCTCGACGGCCGTGTGCTGACCAGATCGGACTTCCGGGTCCCGCGGCACGCCACCGCCGACCTGACCGGCCGTACGGTGCTCACGACCGTCTCCAGGGGCAAGCACCTGCTGACCCGGATCGAGGGCGGCCTGACGGTCCACACGCACCTGCGCATGGACGGGAGCTGGCGGGTCATGCCCGCGGGGCGGCGCACGGCCGGCGGAGACCAGGTGAGGCTGATCCTGGCCAACGAGCAGTGGCAGGCGGTGGGGATCAAGCTCGGCATGGTCGACCTGGTCACGACCGCCGACGAGGAGCGGCTGGTGGGGCACCTGGGGCCTGACCTGCTGGGCGCCGACTGGGATCCGGGCGAGGCCGTGCGAAGGCTACGAGGGGTGCCGGACAGGACGATCGGTGAAGCGCTGCTCGATCAGCGCAACCTGGCGGGGATCGGCACGATCTATCGCGCCGAGACCCTGTTCCTGCGCGGGATCTGGCCGTGGAAGAAGGTCGGGGAGATCGAGGATCTCGAAGGGCTCGTCACGCTGGCCCACCGGCTGCTGGAGGCCAACAAGGGGCATGGCGGCACGGTGACGACAGGTGATCGCCGCCCGGCGAACCAGACCTGGGTCTATGGCAGGGCAGGGAGACCCTGTCGCCGATGCGGCACGCGCATCAGCCGCGGGGAGATGGGGGCACAGCCACAGGAAAGGCTCATCCTGTGGTGTGGTGGCTGCCAGCCGCGTTAGGCCGCCACCATGTCCTTGACCTCGGGGAACACGGTGTCGCCGATCGACCCGGGAACCGTCTCGGCAAGGGGCAGGCGCTCGTGCTCGGGAACGTCGGCCAGAACAGGAGTGGCCTGGAGCTCCGCCAGCGCGAACTGGTCGGAAACCTCACGCAAAACCTGCGAGAGCGGCACTCCGAGGGCACCGCAAATGGACGCGAGCAGCTCGGACGAGGCTTCCTTCTGGCCACGCTCGACCTCGGACAGATAGCCGAGCGAGACACGCGCCAGCGTGGACACCTCGCGAAGCGTGCGCCCCTGACGCACCCGCAACCGCCTCAGCACGTCACCGAGCAGCTGACGCAGCAGAATCATCTGTCGCTCCCTCCCCGGCGTGGACGTCTTCACCACGCCCCGCGCGATCGGATCGTGCCGCACATTGGTCTTCTTGGCTTCGTACATACTCCTCGCCGTCATCATGGGGCGTCGCCGCCCCGGGTCTGCCGCTCGTGCCTGGTCGCGCGACTCATCAGGCCCGCCTGCCGGGCGCTCGGTGCTTGCAGTTGGCTCACGGACCTCACTCACAGCTCCACCGTACCCGTATCCACCGACACCGCGTCAGACCGTGCTTCGCATGTTCGCTCGGGACGTAACACGGTAATCATCCGGAATGTTCCCCTTTGTTAGCCTTCAGCACACCTGCGAGGAGATCGACTGCCTCGTGCACCGTCCTTACCCTGATACGTTCACGCGACCCCTCGAAGGTCAACTCCCGCACCGAGTTCTCCCCGCCGGGACCGTGGACGGCGGCGTACACCCGCCCCACGGGCTTTCCGTCCTGCGGTTCGGGGCCGGCCACGCCCGTCACGGCCAGCCCGTAGCCGGCCCCGCACACCCGGGCGACCCCCCTGGCCATGGCCGCGGCCACCTCGGGATGCACGGCCCCCTCGCGCCGAAGCAGCTCGTCCGGCACGCCCAGCAGGTCGTGCTTGAGATCGGTGGCGTAGGAGATCACCCCGCCCCTGAACGCCTTGGACGCCCCCGGGACCGAGGTGAACGCGGCCCCGATGAGCCCGCCCGTCAGCGACTCGGCCACCGCCACGGTGGCCTCCTGCCGCACCAGCAGGGCCAGAACCTCGGCCACGTCCGCCATCGCTCAGATCACTCCCCACGCGCCCGTCTGGCCACCTGGCGCAGCTTTACCGCCCGTACGAGATAGTCGCCGCCCGTCACGACCGTCACGACCAGCGCCGCGCCCATCACCACCCACCGCAGCGGCTCCGGCACCCCGGGCAGGATGTAGAGCACGATGGCGGCGATCTGCAGCACGGTCTTGACCTTGCCGCCGTAGCTGGCCGGGATGACCGCGTGCCGCAGCAGGACCAGCCGGAGCAGGGTGATGCCCAGCTCGCGGCCCAGGATCACGAGCGTCACCCACCACGGCAGCTCGTCGAGGATCGACAGGCACACCAGCGCCGCCCCGGTGAGCGCCTTGTCGGCGATCGGGTCGGCGATCTTGCCGAAATCGGTGATCAGCCCGTAGCGCCGGGCCAGCTCGCCGTCGAGATGGTCGGTGATCGAGGCGATCCCGAACACCCCCAGCGCGGCCAGCCGCCAGCCGGTGCCGGGCAGGAACAGGCATGCGACGAAGAAGGGGACGAGCACCAACCGGAGGACCGTGAGGACGTTGGCGATGTTCCACGGGCTTACCACGCGGCGCTCGTCCCTGGTCATGGACTGGCCTTGATGCGCGCGATCAGGTCAACCCCCTCGGCGTCGACCACGACCGCGCGCACGATCTGCCCCTTGACCAGGCCGATGCCCTGGACCGTCACCGAGCCGTCGACCTCCGGGCCCTGGTGGGCGGCCCGGCCCTCGTAGCCGCCGTCGCCCAGGTCGTCGTCGATGAGCACGTCGACCTCCGTGCCGATGCGCTCCTCCGCGCGCTGGGCGGTCAGCTCCTCCGCCAGCTCGGTGAGCACGCGAACGCGCTCGTCGATGACCTCCTGGTCGAGCTTGCCGGGCAGGTTGGCCGCCTCGGTGCCGTCTTCGTCGGAGTAGCCGAACACGCCGATCACGTCGAGCCTGGCCTTCTCCAGGAAGCCGACCAGCTCGCCGAACTCCTCCTCGGTCTCGCCGGGGAAGCCGACGATGAAGTTGGAGCGCACGCCCGCCTCGGGAGCGCCCTTGCGCACGCTCTCCAGGAGGCCCAGGAACCGCTCGGGGTCGCCGAAGCGGCGCATCCGCCGCAGGACGCTCCCACTCGCGTGCTGGAAGGACAGGTCGAAGTAGTCGGCCACGCCCTCGGTGGTGGTGATGACGTCGATCAGGCCCGGCCGCAGCTCGGCGGGCTGCAGGTAGCTGACCCGCACCCGGTCGATGCCCGGGACGGCGGCGAGCTGCGGCAGCAGCTTCTCCAGCGCCCGCAGGTCGCCCAGGTCCTTGCCGTAGGAGGTGGAGTTCTCGGAGACCAGGACGAGCTCGCGCACGCCCCGGTGCGCCAGCCAGTCGGCCTCGGCGAGCAGCTCGTCGGGGTTGCGCGAGACGTAGGCGCCGCGGAAGGCCGGGATGGCGCAGAACGTGCAGCGCCGGTCGCAGCCGGAGGCCAGCTTGAGCGAGGCGACCGGGCTCTCGTCGAGGCGCTTGCGCAGCACGCGCGGGCCGCTGGCGGGCGCGAGCCCGTCGGGCAGCTCGCCGTGGCCCGGGATGCCGGTCTTGGGCGCGCTCCCGCGCTCGACCGGCGAGATGGGCAGCAGCGTGCGGCGGTCGCGCGGCGTGTGCGGCTTGAGCGGTCGCCCGGCCAGCACGTCGTCGAGCCGGCCGCCGATCTCGGTGTAGTCGTCGAAGGAGATGACGGCGCTCGCCTCGGGCAGGGCCTCGGCCAGCTCGTTGCCGTAGCGCTCGGCCATGCAGCCCGCGGCCACCACCTTGACCCCGGTGTCGGCGGCGGCGAGCAGCGTGTCGATGGAGTCTTTCTTGGCCGAGTCAATGAAGCCACACGTGTTGACGACGACGACGTCGGGGTCGTCGTCGCCCAGCTGCCAGCCGGCAGCCTCAAGTCGCGCGGCCAGCTCCTCGGAGTCGACCTCGTTGCGCGCGCAGCCCAGAGTGATCAGCGATGCGGTTCGGCGGGATGACATGGTGAACACTACGGTATCGGGAGTTGGCCACCACCTGATGCACGGCCTCCCCGCCGGACTACCGCGGAGGCGACGTGGCGAGGCCGAACGAGCGGCTCACCATCTCCCCCCGGCCACCGAGTTTGTCCACCTTCTTGCCGTTGACCTGCAAGGACACCGCTCCGGCGTCGGCGAGGAGCAGGCTCAGCCTGTCCGCGGCCTGCCAGGTCGAGCTGTCGCCTTCCTGCAACATCCCGGCGAAGAGCATGCGGCCCTGACCGTCGCGCACGTTCACGTACGACGTACGCCTGGCCTTGATCTTCAAGGTCACCATGTTCTTGCCCGGTTTGGCCTTGGCCGCCGCCGCGCGGGGCCCTTCGGTGATGGGCGTGTTCGGCGGCACGCTCGGCCTGGGCGTGATGGCGTGCACGTCGGCGGTGCGCACCTGGTCGCTCGCACCGCCCAGCACCCGTACCGTGCCGAACACCACCACGACGGCCAGCGCCACGCCGAGCGCCATCGTCCAGTTGGGCCCCCGGCGCTCGCGCAGGGCGAGCGTGCGGTCGGCCTGGAACACGGCGGCCGCGCGCACGGGCTGCGGCGCCCCGCCGTGTTGCTGGTCGAACAAATGGACGGTGGCCTCCGGATCGAGGCCGACGACCTTGGCGATGGCCTTGACGTGGCCGCGGGCGTAGAAGGCGCCCCCGCACTGGTCGTAGTCTTCCTGCTCGATGCGGTTGATGATCGTTTCTCTGATGCGCGTGGCCGCGCTGACCTGCGCGACCGTCAATCCCGCCGCCTGCCTGGCCGCTGCCAGCATGGCCCCGATGCTCTGTTCCTGCACAGCGAACGCCTCCCCACCACGACAGTGCGTAGTGGTTCATATTCAATCAGTTATCGCCGTGGACCCGTGCATTGGGGTCATTCGCCACGCAGGTCGGCCAGCAGGCCAGGCAGATCGTCCGGTTTCACCAGGACTTCTCGGGCCTTGGAGCCCTCGCTGGGGCCGACCACGTTGCGGCTCTCCAGCAGGTCCATCAGCCGTCCGGCCTTGGCGAAGCCGACGCGCAGCTTGCGCTGCAACATCGAGGTCGAGCCGAACTGGGTGGTCACGATCAGCTCGGCGGCCTGGATCAGCAGGTCGAGGTCGTCGCCGATCTCCTCGTCGATCTCCCGCTTGACCGGCGCGGCGGCCACGTCGTCGCGGTATTCGACCTGCATCTGCTCCTTGCAGTGCGTGACGATCTCGGCGATCTCCTTCTCCGAGACGTACGCGTTCTGGATCCGGATGGGCTTGCTCGCGCCCATCGGCAGGAACAGCGCGTCACCCTGGCCGACCAGTTTGTCGGCGCCGGGCTGGTCGAGGATGACCCGCGAGTCGGTCAGCGACGACACCGCGAAGGCCAGCCTGGACGGCACGTTGGCCTTGATCAGGCCGGTGACGACGTCGACCGAGGGCCGCTGGGTGGCGATCACCAGGTGGATGCCGGCCGCGCGGGCGAGCTGCGTGATGCGCACGATCGAGTCCTCGACGTCGCGCGGGGCCACCATCATGAGGTCGGCCAGCTCGTCCACGATGACCAGCAGGTACGGGTACGGCTGGTAGACCCGCTCGCTGCCCGGCGGCGGCACGAGCTTGCCCGCGCGCACGGCCTTGTTGAACTCGTCGACGTGCCGGAACCCGCTGGCGGCCAGGTCGTCGTAGCGGCGGTCCATCTCGCCCACGACCCATTCCAGGGCCTCCGCGGCCTTCTTCGGGTTGGTGATGATGGGCGTGATGAGGTGGGGGATGCCCTCGTAGACGCTGAGCTCGACGCGCTTGGGGTCGACCAGCACCATGCGCACCTCGTCGGGGGTCGAGCGCATGAGGATGCTGGTGATGAGGCCGTTGACGCAGACCGACTTGCCCGCGCCGGTCGCACCGGCGATGAGCAGGTGGGGCATCTTGGCGAGGTTCGCCACGATCGTGCGGCCCTCGACGTCCTTGCCCAGGCCCACGATCATCGGGTGGTGGTCGGCCTGGGCCACCTGGGAGCGCAGCACGTCGCCGAGCGCCACCAGGTCCTTGTCGGCGTTCGGGATCTCGACCCCGATCGCCGACTTGCCGGGGATCGGGGACAGGATCCGGACGTCGGCCGACTTGACGGCGTAGGCGATGTTCTTGGTGAGGGCGGTGACCTTCTCCACCTTGACCGCGGGGCCCAGCTCGATCTCGTAGCGGGTGACCGTCGGGCCGCGGGTGAAGCCGATCACCTGGGCGTCGATGGTGAACTGCTCCAGCACGCTGGTCAGCGCGTTGACCACGGTCGTGTTGGCCTTGGTCTGCGGCTTGGGCGCGGTGCCGGGCTTGAGGAACTGCAGGTCGGGCAGGCTGTACGGCCCCGCCTGCGGCGACAGCACGAGCTGCTCGACCTTGCGCGGCGCGGGCGTCGGCTCCGGCGGCTCCGGCCTGCGCTCCGGCACGGGCTGTTCCTCGTCCGCGGGCCCGTCGACGAGCCCCGGCACGATCTCCGGCGAGTGGTCGGCCAGCTTGTCCTTCTCGGCGAGGACCGGCGTGTCATACGGCTTGACCGTCTCGGCGACCTCGGTCTCCGCCTTCTTCGTCCGCGGCCTGCGCTTGGCCGGCTCCCGGGACGCGAGCGGCTCGGCGTGCCGCTCGAACAGCATGTGCCGCAGCTCCGACAGCCGCTCGGGGATGCGGTGGACGGGCGTGGCGGTGATCACCAGCACGCCGAACCCCGACAGGAGCAGCAGCAGCGGGATCGTGATCCAGGACGGCAGGATGCTCATCGGCGGCGCCGACACGATGAACCCGATCATGCCCCCGGCGGCCGACACCTTGTCCATGCCCTGACCCTGACCCGCGGGGTAGGGGGTGTCGTTGGCGACGTGGATGACGCCGAGCACGCCGACCATGAGCGCGCTCCACCCGATGACCATGCGGCCGGTGTCGGCGTTCTGGTCGGGGTGGCGCAGGTAGCGCCAGGCCAGCAGGCCGAGCAGCAGCGGCAGCGCCCAGGCCAGCGAGCCGAACACGGCGTGCACGACGGTGTTCACGACGCCCGAGACGGTGCCCTCGGGGTTGCGCCAGGTCATCGCGGCCAGCACGATCGCGCCGGCCAGCACCGACAGGCCCACGCCGTCGCGCCGGTGGGCGGGGTCGAGCTCGCGGGCGTTCTTGCCGAGCGCGCGGGCGGTGCTGCCGATGCCGTTGGCGAGCAGCATCCACAGCCCGACGATCAGCTTGCCGACCATCGTGAAGACCCAGCTGATCGGGTCGGGATGGGTCACGGAGGACTTGCGGCCGGAGCTCGCGGCCTTCGCCCTCGGTCGCCCCGCCGCCGTGGCCGGCCGCTTCGCGGGGGTCGATCGAGGCGAGGTCGACCGCTTCGCCGGCCCCTTCGATGCGCTTTTCGGCGTACGGGTGGCCATGATGCCAAAGGTACGTCGGAGACGCCGCCGCACGCGCGGAGACGCGCCGTGCGCCCGAAATGTCCTGTTCTATTCATATAGATGACTGATCACGTTCAGTGGCGCCGCGCATCGTTCGGTCATGACGTACACGCTGATCCATCTCACCACCGTCCATGTCGTGCCCGAGGGGCCGCTGCACAGCTGCTGGAGGACGCGGTCGGGCAGGCCGCGCGGGCGCTCGGCGCGGTCGTCGTGACCGCGATGGGCAACCACGACGAGCGCGCCGCCTTCCGGACGGGCCTGGCCGGCGGACACGCTCGCCACGCCCGCCCCCGACGGCACCGTGCTGGTGCCGCACCACCCGCCGATCCCCAGCGTGCTGCCCCTCATGGACGGCATCGGCCTGCGCGAGCCCGAACGGCCGGCCCGCATGCCGGCGGGGTCGGACGTGCGACTCGTGCCGGCCGCTGCCGCTCCAGGCGTTCACCCGCGTGGACCTCGGCCCCTCAGGGGCGCCGGCCACGCTCGTGCCGCTGTCGGCCGCGCCGCCGGTCTACGAGCTGGACACCGAGGTGCTGCTCAGTCATATCGGGTGACGAACGAGATCATGTCGCCGCGGCAGCGCCGCTCGACATGGCACAGGGGCCGCCCGTCGTGCGTGAGCAGCCCCTCCCGCACCAGCACCGCCTCGCCCGCCTGCATCTCCAGCATGCTCTGGTCGTGCAGGTCGGCGGGCTCGGCCGAGATGGCGTGCCAGGCGTAGCGGTAGGGGTGGCCGGCGGCCTCCAGGGAGACGAGCACGCCCGCCTTGGCGTCGAGGCGCAGCCCGGCCAGCTCGGGGGCCAGGCGGTAGCGGCTGAGCACGCAGGGCCGCTCGGCCGTCCCGAGCAGGGTGGTGATCTCGTGCACGACGCCGCCGGGCAGCCGCAGGTGGCCGGCCACCGCCGGATGGGCCGCCTCGGAGCGCTCCACGACCCGCTCACCGCCGCCGAACACGCCCGCCATGCTCGCCAGGCCCGCGATGTCCGACGGGCGGTGGCGGCGCGTCTCGGGGTCGATGGAGACCTCGATGCGGCGCGGCGCCCGCCTGACGAAGCTCCCGAGCCCCTGCCGGGTCTCGACCAGGCCGGCCTTGCGCAGCTCCACCATCGCCTGGCGGGCGGTCAGCCGGTGGACGCCGTAGCGCTCGGCGAGCGCGCCCTCGGTCGGCAGGCGCTCGCCCGGCGCCAGCTCGCCCGACTCGATGGACCTGCCGAGGAGTCGGGCGATCTCCCGGTAGCGGGCTTGTCGTGGCACGTGAACACCTTAGAGGTGCCGCAGGGTTCACCCTTCGGCCACATGCGGGCGGTCTTCCCGCAGACCGCCCACTCATATATATGACTCATGCCCCTCCTGAACCTCCGGGACGTCGCCATCGAGACGTCCCTGCGCCCGGACGTGCCCTACCGCTCGGCGCAACCGCACACCCTCACCCCCGAGGACGCCCGGCTCGTCGCCGACCTGCGGCTCACGTGCTCTGGGTGGTGCTGCCCGACCGCCGGCTCGGTCCGGCCGAGCGGCGGCCGGTGAGCCTGGGCGGCCTGGCCTCGGCGCTGCTGGTGCTGCCCGCGGGCGCGCGCCTTCCGCCCGCTGTGGATCCAGCGGGTGCCGTCGGCGGTCGCGCCCGCGCTCGCGCCGCTGGTCGGCCTGCTCCGGGACGTGCGTCAGCCGGGAGCACCTTCTTCACAACCGGAGGTATCAACGGCACCCATCTGACACTCTGACTGTGACCGAACTGCCACAACGAGTGATGTTCTAGGACGCACAGTGGACACGACCAGAGTGTCGAGCACAGCCTTCGACGGCACTCCCCACGCCCCGGCGCACGCGCGCCGCTTCATCCGCCAGGTGCTCACCGAGTGGCGCCTCAGCCACCTGGCGGAGGACGCGGTGCTGCTGGCGGGCGAGCTCGTCGCCAACGCCGTGCTGCACGCGGGCACCGGCATCGAGCTGACCTGCCGTCTCGACGCGGCGGCGAGCCCGGCCAGGCTGGAGATCGAGGTCGACGACCACCGGCCCGCCAGGACGGTCCCGGCGCCCGGGAGCCCGTCCACCGACGCCGTGCGCACGTCCGGGCCCGCCACCGGCCCCTTCCCCGGACCTCCCTCCGGACCCGCGGCCGGGCGTGGGCTCGCGCTGGCCGCCATGCTGGCCGACGCCTGGGGCGTCACCTACACCCGGACCGCCAAGCGGGTGTGGGTGCGCCTGGAGCTGACCGACGGGCCCGACCACCAGGAGGTCATGGTCGGCACGCCGGGCCTGGCGCCCGCCACCGTGGCCGCGCCCATCGAGGCGCTGCACGTCGGGGTGCTGCTCGCCGACGGCGACGGGACCGTGCTGTCGTGGAACTCCGAGGCCGAGCACCTGCTGGGCTGGACGTCCGAGCAGGCCGTCGGCAGGCCGCTGGCCGACCTGGTGGCCTGGCGCGGCCACGGCCCGTACGCGATGTCGCTGGGCGCGACGCTGTCCCTGGGCCGCTGGCGGGGCGAGGCGCGCATGCGCCACCGTGACGGCCGGCTGATGCCCGTCTACGTCTCCCACGTACGCAGCCGCGGCGGTCCGGAGGACCGGCGGTCGGTCTGGATGATGGTGGCCGGCGACCACCGCTACGTGCTGACGCCGCCGTCGGCGCCGCCGCGCAGGGAGGCCGGACGGCGCATCAAGGACCTGCTCGACCGGGACATGCCGTTCGCGGAGTTGCTGGACACCATCGCCCGGATCGTCCAGACGAGCAGCGGCGGCGACGCGGCGTACGTGCTGCTGGCCGCCGACGGCGGCGACCGGTTCGGCGTGGCGGCGGGCGCGGGCGCGACGGCGGGGCTGGTGGGCGTGCTGGCCGCGGGCGTGTTCGGCCCCGACGGCAGGACGCCGTCGATGATCGACGACCTGCTGGCCGGCGACGTCGAGCTGGCCCAGCAGCTGCGGGCCAGGTCGCTGGCGTGCGCGCCGATGAACGTGGGCGGTGAGGTGACCGGCTACATCGTGGTGACCGCGGCCCAGCAGGGACGGTTCGACCAGGAGCTCACGGTCAGCCTCCAGCACATCGCCGACCAGGTGGCCGTGCCGGTGCAACGCGAGCGGCTGGCCGAGCGCGAGCGCGCCCACCGCGGCCGGCTGTCGTTCCTGGCCGAGGCCGGCGAGCTGCTGGCCGGGGTGCACGACGAGGAGCTGATCGCCGCGCTGACCGCACAGCTCGTCGTGCCCAAGATCGCGACGTGGGCGGCGGTCTACCTGACCGATCTGGCGGGCATGACCAGGCTCGCCCACGTCTGGCACAGCGAGGAGCGCTACAACGCCAACCTGCGCAGGTCGCTGCCGGCGATCCCGCGCACCGCGCTCAACGAGGTGAGCTGGCCGGTCGGCGCCGAGACGGTGCTGTCGTTCCCGCTGCTCACGCAGGGCAGGTCGCACGGCGCGCTGGTGATCGGCCGCGCCGAGCCGACCCTGCCGCTGGAGCTGGCCGACCTGCTGGCCGACCTGTGCCGGCTGGTCGCGCTCAACCTGCACACCGCCATGCTGTACACCCGGCAGGCGACCACCTCGCGGGTGCTGCAGCGCAGCCTGCTGCCCATGCGCGTGGCCCCCATGCCGGGCCTGGAGTCGGCGGTCGTCTACGAGCCGGCCGAGGAGGGCGCCGACGTGGGCGGCGACTTCTACGACCTGTTCACGGTCTCCGACCACTGGTGCTTCGCCCTCGGCGACGTGTGCGGCAGCGGCCCCGAGGCGGCCGCGGTGACCGGCCTGGCCCGGCACGCCGTACGGCTGCTGGCCAAGGAGCACTACACGGTGGCCGACATCTTCGACCGGCTCAACCAGGCCCTGCTGGAGGAGGGCGACGACGGCCGCTTCCTGAGCCTGCTGTGCGGCGAGCTGACCCCGCTCCCCCAGGGCGGCGCGCTGTGCACGATCGCGTCGGCCGGGCACCCGCCGCCCCTGCTGCTGCGCGCCGACGGCGTCGTGGACACGGTGGCCGCGCCGCAACTGCTGCTCGGCGTCGAGGCCGGCGCCAGGTTCTACGTCGAGACGTTCGAGCTGGCGCCGGAGGAGGTGCTGCTGTGCGTCACCGACGGCGTGACCGAGCGGCGCGACGGCGACCGGCTGCTCGACGACGACGACGGCCTGTCGGCGCTGCTGTCCACCTGCCGGGGGCTGAGCGCCCACGCGGTGGCCGAACGCGTCCGGCAGGCGGTCGAGACGTTCGCCCAGGAGCCGTCGCACGACGACGTGGCGCTGCTGGTCATCAAGGCGGCGACGGAGCTGCGCGGGGTCAGGCCGTGAACCGGTAGGTGGTCGAGGAGGTGTGGCGCTCGCCAGGCCGCAGCACGGTGGAGGGGAAGTGCGGCTGGTTCGGCGAGTCGGGGAAGTGCTGGGTCTCCAGGCACAACCCGGCGAAGGGCCCGTACGGCGTGGCGACCCCGTCGAGCATGCCGCCCGCGTAGAACTGCACGGCGGGCTCGGTGGTGGTCACCCGCATGGTCAGGCCGCCCGCGCTGACCTCGATGTCGCCGTCGAGCACGTAGCAGTGGTCGTAGCCGCCGTCCATCCGCTCGCCCACCGCGTGCGGCTCGGTGAAGTCGAAGGGGGTGCCCTTGACCGGGGCGAGCTCGCCCGTGGGGATCTTGCCGTCGTCCACGGGGAGGTAGTGCCCGGCGTCCATGCGGACGACGTGGCCGAGCACGTCGCCGCCGCCGGTCAGGTTGAAGTAGGAGTGGTTGGTGAGGTTGAGCACGGTGGGCGCGTCGGTCTCGGCGGCGTAGTCGAGGCGGATCGCGTCGTGCTCAAGGGTGTAGGTGACCGAGGCGGTGAGCGTGCCGGGGTAGCCCTGGTCGCCGTCGGGGCTGGTCAGTTCGAGGGTGACCGAGGAGGGGGTGCGGGCGGTGATCGTCCAGACCTGGGCGTCGAAGCCCCGGGTGCCGCCGTGCAGGCTGTTGGGGCCGTTGTTGACCGGCAGGCGGTGCTCGCGGCCGTCGAGGGTGAAACGGCCGCCGGCCACGCGGTTGCCGTAGCGGCCGACCACGGCGCCGAAGTAGCGGCTGCGGGTCAGGTAGTCCTCCAGCGTGTCCAGGCCGAGCACGACATCGAGGCCGGAGACCTCCAGCGAGCGCAGGACGGCGCCGTAGGTGAGCACCTCGGCGCGCAACCGTCCGGACGACAGCTCCACGCGCTCGACGCTCTCGCCGGACGGCAGCGTTCCGAAGATCATGTGTTGGCCCTTCCCGTGGACTCGCGGACGATGAGGTCGGTGTCCAGGTTGATCACCGCGCCCTCGCCCTCTGACTGCAGCAGCAGGTCGACCGCCATCCGCCCGGCCGCGGCGGCGGGCATCGCCACCGTGGTGAGCTTGGGCCGGCCGAGCCGCCCGGGCAGGATGTCGTCGAACCCGATCACACTGATCCGGCCCGGCACGTCGACGTCCATCGCCGTCAGCCCCTCGATGAGGCCGAGCGCGACGAGGTCGTTGTAGGCCAGCACGCCGGTCGCCCCGCAGGCGGCCACGTCGGGCGCCACCGCCAGGCCGCCCGACTCGGTGGGCTGGTTGGGGCCGAAGAAGAGCAGGTCGAGGCCGGGCATCTCGGCCGCGGCGGCCTGCATCTCGTTGCTGGTCCACGAGCCGGGCGGGCCGGACAGCAGGGCGATCCTGCGGTGGCCGAGCCCGGCCAGGTGCTCCAGCGCGAGCCTGGCGCCCTTGCCGACGTCCATCAGCACCGCGGGCATGCCCTTGATCCGCCGGTTGACCAGCACGGACGGCACGTCCTCGGCCAGGCGCTCGATCATCCGGTTGGACAGCCGGGGGCTGCACAGCAGCACGCCGTCGACCTGCTTGGCGAACGTGCGGATCAGCTCCTCCTCGACCCGCGGATCCTCGTCGGTGTCGGCCACGAAGACGTGGTAGTCGCGCCCTCGCGCCTGCGCCTGCGCGGCCTTGATCAGCGGCGGGAAGAAGGGGTTGGCGATGTCGGCCACGATGAGGCCGAGGTTGAACGTGCGCCCGGTCGTCAGCGCCCTGGCCGCCCTGTTGGGCCGGTAGCCGAGGTCGTCGGCGGCGGCCAGCACCCGGTTCCGCGTGGCAGGATTGACCAGGTGCGGCGCCGAGAAGGTGCGCGAGACGGTCGACACGTGCACGCCGCAGGCGCGTGCGACGTCTTTGATCGTCACCGTCATCGCCCGTCCTCCTTGCAAACGGTTGCCAGAGCCAAGCCTTGACCTTCGGCAGTCTAGCCGTCAAGGTTTTTGCAACCGTTTGCTTACCAGGAGCCGCCGAGTTCCTTCAGCGTGAACACTCCGCCGGCGCGGTCGTGCACAGGGTCCGCCAGGTCGGGCTCGCCCTGTTCCGCGACGAGCGCGGCGGCCTGCGGCTCGGAGTCGTCACGGGAGGCGTAGCCGATGCGGCGGGCCTCGGCCAGCGACCACCACCGGCGGGCGTTGTCGGAGACGCCCCAGACGACGTGGTAGCCGGGCGCCGTGAGCGCGGCCTCGACCAGCCGGGCGAGGTCGTCGGGCGAGATCCAGGTGGCCAGCCCGCGGGTGTCGGCCGAGCCCTCGTTGCAGGTGCCCAGCCGGATCACGGTCACGTTCATGCCGAACCGGTCGTGGTACAGGCTGCCCAGGGCCTCCATGACGACCTTGCTGACGCCGTAGAAGGTGTCCGGGCGCGGGAAGGCGTAGTCGGGCAGGACGGACCCGTCCCGCGGCCTGGTGTGGAAGCCGGCCGCGTGGTGGCTGCCCATGAGCACCAGATGCCGGACGCCCTCGTTCCTGGCGGCCTCCATGAGGACCTGGGTGCCGTTGACGTTGGCGTGCACGATGTCGTCCCAGGGGTGTTCGCGGCTCTGGCCGCCCAGGTGCAGGACGGCGTCCACGCCCTTCATGGCCGCGGCCATGGCCGCGGGGTCGGCGAGGTCGGCGCCCGCCCATTCCTCGTCCGGGCCCGGCTCGACCGGGTGGAGGTCGGAGAGCCGCAGCGTACGACCTGGACGGGCGAGCCGGGGACGGAGCAGCGTGCCGACTTTTCCCGCCGCGCCGGTCATCAGAATGCGCATGCCAACCGTTGTACACAATTCTGATTCAAATTCACATACTCGAATATTGACCGCGTTGTCTCGCCATAGTTACCGTCACAGGAACCAGTTCAGACACACGACATGTGTCCATGTATGTGAACGGGAGGCGGTCTGATGTCACGCCGTTTGCTGGGACTCGCGCTCGCCGCGACCCTGGCCGCCACGCTGACGGGCTGCGGTTCCGGGGGATCGAGCAAGGACGACACGCTGGAGATCTGGATCAGGCAACCGCCCGACTCCGATGCCGCGAAGACGGCGGTGAAACTCGCCGGGGCCTTCACCAAGGCCAGCGGGGTCAAGACCAAAGTCGTCGCGCTCTTCGACGACTTCGAGACGAAACTGAACCAGCAGGCCTCGCAGAAGGCGCTCCCCGACATCGTCATCAACGACACCGCGCAACTCGGCAACATGCATTCTCAGGGCTGGCTGCGGGAGATCGACAAGGGCAAGCTGGCCGGCGGCGACCAGCTCTCCGACCTGGCCTGGAAGGCGGCCACCGGCTCCGACGGCAAGTTCTACGGCGCGCCCTTCTCCGCCCAGGCCTTCGCGCTCATCGTCCGCAAGGACTGGCGGGAGAAGGTCGGCATGCAACCCCCGCGGACCTGGGCCGACCTGGCCGAGCTGGCGCGGGCGTTCACCGAGAAGGACCCCGACGGCAACGGCCGGAAGGACACCGCGGGCTTCGTGATCCCGGCCGGCACCAAACGCGGCTACGCCTCCTGGTACGCCTCCTCCCTCATCTACGCCAACGGCGGCGACTTCGTGAAGCCCACCGGCCCCGGCAGGTTCACCGCGATGACGGACGACCCCAGGACCGTCGAGGCCGTCCAGTACCTCCAGGACCAGTTCTGCCGGAGCAAGACGGTCAACCCGGGCGCGGTCAGCAACGACACCACCGTCACGCACGAGGTGTTCGAGAAGGGACAGGGCGGCATCTACCTGGTCGGCCCGTACGTGCTGGCCCGGTTCGTCAAGAGCGTCGGCACCGACAGGATCGAGGTGCTGCCGGTGCCCAAGGGCCCGTCCGGCGGCCCCGGGACCCTCGGCGAGGGCGAGAACGTGTACCTCATGGCCGGCTCCGGCATGGAGGACGCCCAGAAGAGGTTCGCCGAGTTCGCGATCTCCCCCGACGGCCAGCGGATCGGCATGAACAAGGACGCCAACGGCGCCATCGTCCGCCTGCCGGTGAACAAGGGCGTCGATATGGCCGCCGAGCGGCAGGACCCGCGCTGGAAGGTGTTCCAGGAGTCCTACGAACATGCCGTCTACGCGCCGCCGGTGCCCAACTGGGCGCCCATCCGGCAGGGCTCGGCCGACGTCATCAATGCCGTGTGGGCCGACTGCGGCGCCGACGTCAAGGCCAGGATGGGCGAGCTGACCACCAAGCTCAATCAGGAACTGCAGAGCCAGAAGGCGTCATGACCCCGGCCGTCACCCGGGCGGCGGCCATGACGGCCGCCCCGCGCCGCCGCGCCAGGCCGGTGCGGCGGCGCGGGACGCTGGTCGCCTGGCTGTTCCTCGCGCCCGCCCTGCTGCTGTTCCTGTACTTCAAGTTCATCCCGATGGTCCTAGGCCTGTGGAAGAGCTTCAACAAGGTCCAGTACGTCTCGGACGAATGGGTCGGCCTCGACAACTACCGCACGATCATCGCCGACGACGCGTTCGTCGCGGCCAGCTGGCACAGCCTCGTGCTGGCGCTCGGCACCACGCTCGGCTCGCTCCTGCTCGGGCTCGTGCTCGCGTTGCTCGTCGAGGGGCCCGCCCGCCATCTGTGGTTCGTCAGGACCGCGGCCTTCCTCCCGGTCGTCACCACGATGGCGGCGGTGGCCGAGGTGTGGCGGATCATGTTCCATCCGGGCGACACCGGCATGCTCAACGTCGTCATCGGGTGGGTCGGCATCGACCCTCAGCCGTGGCTGGGCAGCGAGGACTCCTCGCTCTGGTCGATCATGCTGATGAGCGTCTGGCGCGGGACGCCGTACGACATGATGATCTTCCTGGCCGGGCTGGTCGGCGTGGACCGCAGCCTGTACGAGGCCGCCGCCGTCGACGGCGCCTCCACCCGGCACCGGCTGCGGCACATCACGCTGCCGGCGTTGCGTCCGGTGTTCTGGATCCTGTTCACACTGGCCGCCATCCGCGGGCTGCGGGTGTTCGTCGAGGTGTACGTCCTGACCAACGGCGGCCCCAACGGCTCGTCGGAGGTGCTGATGACGCTGATCTACAAGCTCGGCTTCCAGAAGAACGAGCTGGGGGTCGCCTCGGCGGGCGGGATCGTGCTGTTCCTGGCCACGCTGGCGCTGACCCTGGTCGTGCAGGCACTGCGCAGGAGGCAGGCGACATGAGGTTCGACAGCGCCCTGGGCCTGGAGGCGCGCAGGGGGCCGCTGGCCACCGCGGGCAAGGTCGCGCTCTACTCCGCGATGGTCCTGGTCTTCACCGGGCCGCTGGTGGGGCTGCTGGTCAGCGCGTTCAGCAGGACGCTCGACCCGACGTCCTTCTCGTTGTGGCCCGACGACCTGACGTTGGAGAACTTCGTCCAGGCCGGGGAGAAGAACGTCTATCTGTACCTGTTCAACTCCTTCGTCGTCGTGGGGGTCGGGCTGCTGCTGCAACTGCTGGTGAGCGTGTTCGCGGCGTACTCGCTGGCGCGCAAGAAGTTCCGCGGCATGACGGTCGTGATGCTGCTCATGCTGGCCACGATGATGTTGCCCGAGGAGATCATCGCGATCCCGCTGTCGCTGGTCCTCGCCGACCTGCCCGTCCTGCACCTGAACCTGATCGGCACGTACGCCGGGATGATCCTGCCCGTCGGCGCCTGGGGCTTCTCGATCCTGGTGATGACCGAGTTCATGAAGGAGGTGCCGGTCGAGCTGGAGGAGGCGGCCCGCATCGACGGCGCGGGCGAGTTGCGCATCTTCGCGACGATCATCGTGCCGCTGTGCCGTCCGGCCCTCGGCGTGATCGGCGTCTTCGGCTTCACCATGATCTGGGACCAGTACCTGCTGCCCCTGATCGTCTCGACGGACTCCAGCACCTGGACCCTGCCCATCGCCCTGCGCTCGCTCCGCTCGGACGAGGAGGTCGGCCTCGGCGTGCTGCTCGCGGCCTCGCTGCTGGCGCTGCTGCCGTCGATCATCGCGTTCCTGGCCTTCCAGCGGCAGTTCATGCGAGGTCTGACCAGTGGGGCGATCAAGGGCTGATGTCCATGTATCTGGACGGGATCCCATATCCTGACACCCTGAAGCCGCCGCCGAGATGGGACGAGTATGGAGCCACAGCTGGTCAAGTCCGCCGAGCGGACCGTACGCATCCTGGAGACCCTGGCAGAGTCCTCCGACCACATGACGCTCTCGGAGCTCCAGCGGCGCACCGGCTTCCCACGCAGCAGCCTGCACGCCCTCATGCGCACCCTGGTCGAGCTCAACTGGGTGGAGACCGACACGACCAGGTCGGCGTTCGGCATCGGGCCACACGCCCTGCTGACCGGCACCGCCTACCTCGACAAGGACCCGGCGCTGCGCTTCGCCCAGCAGACCCTGGAGGACCTGCGGGACGAGATCGGCCAGACCGTGCACTTCGCCCGCCGGGACGAGGCCCACGTCCTCTACCTGGCCACCCGCGAGTCCCGCGAGGCGGGCCACGTGATCCCCAGGGTGGGCCGGCGGCTGCCCGCCCACGTGACCGCGCTCGGCCAGGTGCTGCTCGCCCAGCTCACCGACGACGAGGTCGTGGCCCTGCTGCCCGACCCGCTGAAGGCGCTGACCGAGCACACCATCACCGACCTGACCAAGCTGACCGGAGAGCTCGACCAGGTGCGCACCCGCGGCTGGGCCCTCGAACGCGAACAGGGCACCCCCGGCGTGGCCTGCGTGGCCGTGGCGGTCGACTACCGCATCCCGGCCACCGACGCGATCAGCTGCTCGATGCCGGTCGCGCTCCCGCCCGCCGAGATCGAGCGGATCACCGAAGCGGTGATCAAGCACACCCGCAAGCTGGCTGCCACTCTGCGCAGGGAAGGCATCCGCTAGACCCCCTCATTGGAAGGACTGCCGATGCGGCTGGACGGTGTTCTCTTCTTTCCCGTGACCCCCTTCGACGGCGACGGGGCCGTCTCGGAGCAGGTGCTGGCCGAGCACGTCTCCGCCGGGGTCGCGGCCGGGGCGGGAGGAGTGTTCGCCGCGTGCGGAACCGGTGAGTTCAACGCCCTCGACCTGGCCGACTACACCAAGGTCATGACCACGTCGGTGGCCGCGGCGCGGGGGCGGGCGCCCGTCTTCGGGGGCGCGGGCGGGCCGCTGCCCACCGCCAGGGCCGTCGCGCGGGCCGCCGCCGACAGCGGGGCCGACGGGTTGCTGCTGCTGCCTCCGTACCTGGTCAGCGCCCCACCATCCGGTCTCGTGCGGTACGTGCGCGAGGTGGCGGCCGCCACCGACCTGCCGGTCATCATCTACCAGCGGGCGAACGCGCGCTTCTCCCCCGCCGCCGTGGCCGAGCTCGCCGCCCTGCCGAACGTCATCGGCTTCAAGGACGGGCTGGGCGACCTCGACCTGCTCCAGCGCATCATCCTGACCGTGCGGGCGGCCGCGCCCGGCGGGGAGTTCACGTTCTTCAACGGCCTCCCCACCGCCGAGCTGACCGTGCCCGCCTACCGCGGGCTCGGGGTGAGCCTGTACTCCAGCGCCGTGTTCGCCTTCGCGCCCGAGATCGCGCTGGCCTTCCACAAGGCGGTGACGGGCGGGGACGAGGTGCTCGTGCGGCGGCTGCTCACCGGTTTCTACCTGCCGCTGGTGGAACTGCGTGATCTGGTGCCGGGGTATGCGGTGTCGCTGGTCAAGGCGGGCGTACGGATGCGGGGGCTGGACGTGGGCGGTGTCCGCCCGCCCCTGCTGGACCCGTCCCCCGAACACCTGGCCGCCTTGGAGCGCATCACAGCGCAGGGCCTGCAAATCGCCGCCACCTGACCAACCCCAAGCCTCTCTCCCCGGCCCCCTCCCTCACCGGCCATAGACCAACCTCCTGCCCCGCCCCCTCCCCTTACGCCCCGCTTCTCTCCCGAACCCACTCAAGACCCCTGACTAAGGTCTCCACCTCCTGCGCGCCCGCCCCTCCCCCACGCGCCTGAGCCCCGGCATGCTCGCCGCCCTCAAGAGCGCATCAGGCGCGTCCGCAGGCGGGCCCGTCCGCCCAGCGGGGAGCCCCGAGCGGGTTGGCGTTCTTGGGCGCGTCCGTCAGCCCGCCTGCAGGCGGCCGTCCACCCGGCGGGGGATCCCGAGGGGGTTGGCGTCCTTGAGCTCGTCCGGCAGCAGCCCCTCCGGCCAGTCCTGGTACGCGACCGGCGCCACCCACCGCCCGATCGCCGTCGCCCCCACCGACGTGTACGCCGACGTCGAAGCAGGCCAAGGCCCACCGTGGTGCATCGCCCAGCAGACGGCCACCCCGGTCGGCCATCCGTTCCAGATCAGCCGCCCCGCCTTCCGCCCGAGCACCTCGACGATCTCCTCGGCCTCGTCCGGATCACCGCCATGGACCGTCGCCGTGAGCGACCCTTCCAGCCGCTCCAGCACCCTCCGCAGCTCCGCAATCTCCCGATAAGTCACCACAACAGCCGCCGGCCCGAAACACTCCTCCGCGATCCCCGGCAACCTCTCCCCGAACGACTCCAGATCGGTCGCGAACACCTTGGGCGCCACCGCCCAGGCCCCCTCCCCCGGCTTCCCCTCCGCCAGCAGCGGCAGTTCGCCGAGCCGTCCGAGCCCGCCCAGGTACCCGTCCCTGATGCGCTCGGCCAGCATGGGCCCTCCGCCGGTCGCCTCGACCGCCGCGACCAGCGCCTTGCGCAACTCGTCGTCCTCGGGGACGAACACGAGGCCCGGGTTCGTACAGAACTGCCCGACCCCCAACGTCAGCGACGCCGCGAACCCGCTCGCCACCTCCCCCACCTTCGCCGACGGCAGCACCACCACGGGATTGACGCTGCCCAGCTCCCCGTAGAAGGGGATGGGCGTCTCCCGCTCGTCGATCAGCTTCTGGATCGCCTTGCCGCCCGCCACCGACCCGGTGAACCCGGCCGCGACCACCCGAGGGTGCCGTACCAGGTCGGCGCCCGCCTGCATCCCCTGCACCAGCCCAAGCAGGTCCGGATAAGGCAGGGCATTCCGTACGATCTTCGCCACCCGCTCGGACGTGTTCGGATGCCCCGGATGCGCCTTGACCACCACGGCACATCCCGCCGCCAGCGCCGAGGCGGTGTCCCCACCGGCCACCGAGAACGCGAACGGGAAGTTGCTCGCCGCGAACACCGCGACGACCCCGGTCAGCGGATGGTTCATCCGCCGCACGTCCGGGCGCGGCGGCGTGAGCGCCGGGTCGGCGTGGTCGATGACGGCCTCCAGGTAGCCGCCGTCCCTGACGACCTGGGCGAACAGCCGGAACTGGCCGGCCGCACGCGCGACCTCGCCGCGCAGCCGTCCCTCTCCGAGCGCGGTCTCCTGATCGGCGAGTTGCCACAGTTCGTCCACGTGTGCGGTGAGCGCGTCGGCGACGGCCTCCAGCGCCTCCGCCCGCTCGTCCGCCGGGGTCGCGCGCCACGCGGCACCGGCCGCCACCGCCGCGGAGACGATCAGATCGACCCCGGCGCTGTCGGTCTCGGGCAGTGCGCTGCCCACGGTCTCACCGGTCCTGGGGTCGTATCCGTAGATCATCGAGTGGCCCTTCGGAGTCTTGACACTGTCTCGGCCCGATTCTTACAGTTGCGGCAACCTGTCCACAAATCTGGCAATTGTTCACATATATGGACGGCGGTTTCTGAATTGATTATCCGGCAGATCCACGTCACCCCCGTCGCCTTCCGGGACCCGCCCCTCCTGAACGCCGCCGGAGTCCACGAGCCGTGGGCCCTCCGCACCATCGTCGAGATCATCACGGACGAGGGCATCTCCGGCCTCGGCGAGACCTACGGCGACCTCGGCCACCTCACCAAGGTCCGCGAGTGCGCGCAGGTCCTGCTCGGGCTCGACGTCCACGCCACCAACGAAATGTACGCCCGCATCGCCGCCACCGTCGGCGACGTCGTCACCGACCTGCACGGCCTGACCGGCGTCGCCACCAAGGAGAAGAGCGTCGACCGGGTCTTCTCCCCCTTCGAGGTGGCCTGCCTGGACATCCGCGGCAAAGCGGCCGGCGTACCCGTCGTGGACCTGCTCGGCGGCCGCGTCCGCGACGCCGTGCCCTACAGCGCGTACCTCTTCTACAAGTGGGCGGGCCACCCCGGCGCGGACCCCGACCGCTTCGGCCCGGCCCTCGACGAGGCGAGCCTGGTGGCACAGGCCGCCCTCCTGATCAAGGAGTACGGTTTCTCCTCGATCAAGCTGAAGGGCGGCGTCCTCCCACCCGACCAGGAGGTCGCCGACATCCGCGCCCTGCACGAGGCGTTCCCCGGCATCCCCCTCCGCCTGGACCCCAACGCCGCCTGGAGTGTCGAGACCTCCATCCGCGTCGGCCGCGAGCTCGACGGCGCCCTCCAGTACCTGGAGGACCCCACGCCGGGCATCGCGGGCATGGCCGAGGTGGCCGCGGCCGTCCCGATGCCGCTCGCCACGAACATGTGCGTCGTCACCCCCGAACACCTGCCCCCCGCCATCTCCGCCCGCGCGATCGGCGTGCTCCTCCTGGACCATCACTACTGGGGCGGTCTCGTACGATCCGCGCACATCGCCACCCTCTGCGGCACCTTCGGCCTGGACCTGTCCATGCACTCCAACTCCCACCTCGGCATCAGCCTGGCCGCGATGACCCATCTGGCCGCCGCCACCCCGAACCTCACCTTCGCCTGCGACACCCACACCCCCTGGCAGGACGGCCAGGACGTCGTGCGTCCCGGCAGCCTGCGCTTCACCGACGGCGCCGTACCGGTGCCCGCCGGTCCCGGACTGGGCGTCGAACTGGACCGCGACGCGCTGGCGGTCATGAACGAGCAGTACGAGACCTGCGGCATCCGGGCCCGCGACGACACGACGTACATGCAGCGCCACGAACCCGCCTTCTCCGCGAAGAGACCCCGCTGGTGAACGTCGCCTACGTCTACCCCTGGGACATCGTCGGCGACCCGTCGGCCCCCGCCCGCCTGGCCGACCTGGGCGTGGACGTGATCGCCCTGGCCGCCAGCTACCACTCCACCCGCGCAGCCACCCCGTACCACCCCGAACACCGCGTACTGGACGTCCCCCATCCTGCGTTCTACCTGCCGATCCGCCCGCGCGCCTGGTCCCGCCTGGTCCCCGCCGCCCCCACCTGGACCCCGCCGGACGCCTACCTCCAGGCCCAGACGGCCCTGCGGAAGGCCGGCCTGAAGGTCCACGCCTGGACCGTCCTCACCCACAACTCCTACCTGGGAACCCGCTTCCCCGACCTGACCGTGCGCAACGCCTTCGGCGACCCGTACCCGTACGCCCTCTGCCCCGCCCACGAGGACGTCCTGGCGTACTGCGAGACCCTCGTCACGGAAATCCTCACCCTGGCCGAACCGGACGGCCTGATCCTGGAGGCATGCGGCCCGATGGGCTTCGGGCACCAGAGCGTGCACGAGAAGACCTCCGGCGCCGACTGGACCCCCACCGACGCCGACCTCCTCTCCCTGTGCTTCTGCACCGCCTGCGCACCGCAGTACCCACCAGGAACCGCCGCAAGAGTCCGCACCACCATCGACCGCCCCCAACCCACCCCCGGCCCCCTCACCACCCCAGCCACCGGCACCACCGTCGCAACCACCACCTCCACAGACGCCCCCACCGCCCCCTCAAGCACATCCACCCCAAACGCGCCGACCTCAGTGGACGCGACCTCAGGGGACCCGGCGTCAGACGGCCCGGAGTCGGAGGGCCCGCCGTCGGAAGGCCCGCCGTCGGAAGGCCCGACCTCAGGAACACGGACCCTTGGAACATCGTCCGCAGGCGCCCTGACCTCAGGAGCCCCAACCGCAGGCATCCCAGCCACAGGCACAGCAGCGCCAGGAGCCCCGACCGCAGGCCCTGCCGGTAACGCTTCGCCCGACCCCGACCCCGACCCCGGCGCCGCACTCCGAACCCTCACAGCCCCCGACAACACCGGCGGCCATGCCACCCTCCGCCACCACACAGACCCGATGGAGCTCGCCCTCGGCCCCTTGGCGAACGAGATACGTGCAACCCGCGTGAGCCTGTCAGCATCCCTCCGCCGCCACCTCATCTCGGCCGCCCGCCGAACAGCCCCCAACATCCCCATCACCCTGCACGCCAACCCGAACCCATGGGCCACCGGCGCCTTCGCCGCCCTCCCCTCCGGCGACCCAGACCTGGACGTCCTCGTGGGCAACTGCTGGGGCGACACCACCACCGACGCCGCCCGCCTCACAGCTCTGGCGAACCTGCGCACCCCTGGCCAACGAGTAGGCGCCTACGTCCTGGCCCTCCCACCCCGCCCCGCCGACGCAGCCACGCTGGCCGGCCAACTGAAGACGTACGCCAAGGCCGGCGCCTCAGAATTCCACCTGTACCACGCAGGTCTGGCCTCCCGGCACCGCCTCTCCACCATCGCGACCGCTCTCCGCCTCCTCCAATAGCCTCGCCCCAACGACCAGCCCCAGGAGCCTTCAAGCCCAGCCACCAACCACCGACGGCCCATCAACCCAAAATCAGCCCCCAGGGAACCGCCGCACCGAAAGGCCACATACCGTGCGGCCATCGTCAAGTCGCCACACCACGCCCCCACGAGGCCGTCCAGTCCCTCGAACCAACGAACCGCCTGAGCAGTAGCACCGGGCATGGGCCATGAGCCACCACCTCACACCGCACCAGCGAGGAGAGGCACCCATCCGGTGCGGCTCACTCCCTCGCCGGCGACGCCCCGTCGGGCCACCCATCAAGATGCACGTGACACTCATCGCCGCAGGCACTCAAGCCCACATGACAGCCAGCGCACCCGAGTCCCCGGAGAGCTCCCCCCAAGAGCCGACACTCCAGGACGATCAACCAGCCCAGCAAAGGCAACGGACTGCCTTCGCCGATCACCACCGCCCGCCAAAGACGAAGCCCAGATACAGAAAGACACCCACCAACCAGCCCAAGCAACGACAGAGCTGCAACCAGCGTCTGAGGTCAGCCATTCCTCAGATCAGCCATCACGGCCCAGCGCCAAAGATCAACCACTTGGCCGGCGCCTCAGCCGCCTGGCTTGACCACCTCAGCACCCCACAACCCGCACCAGCCGCCAGCGCCGACCGTCAGGCCCCAGCCCGAGCAATGCCATCCACGCACCCCCCGAACCGACGCCACTTAATCCATCATCGCAAGCCACCCCAGATGCGCTCCCCCGAACGGCCCTCTACGAGCCCCAACCGCATCCATCAGCCACCGCGCGCTCTCCTCCGCCGCAGCGATCAACTCCGGCGGATACCCCAGCACCACCTGATGCTCAGCGAACTCGTCCTCATCGTCGAGAATGAGCCGCCCATCCCGCTTCCTGATCACATCGAGATCGAGATCCAACATGGTGACCTCGTCGTCACGCCACTCGGGAACCGTGGTGACATCCACATAGACCTCGGTCCGATGCGGTGCCGCGTTGAACGACGCCGTCCACCAGGCATCCCGCGGAAAGAGCATGATGGCGTGGGTGTCCCAGGTGATGGCCGGCCCATCCCCCTTGCGCGCAACCGTCCCTCCAGGCACGGCAACCCACACCCCATGCTGATCTTCTCCGAGCACCTTGCCCGGATGGTTCCAGTGCAACGCCCCGCCGTACTTCCGAAACACCACCCGTACATCGCTCATAGAACAAATCTACTTTTCGTCCCCCGCCACCACGAGCACCCAGACGCCGCCGCCCCACCCCCTTCCGCATCCGCCCTTCACCATGCCTCCGAGACCATGCCCCCACCACAGACCCCGCCCAAGCCCTCTACCTACCCTCCCTCCCACACCATGCCGGAACACCATCCGACACGCCTCACAGCACAAGCCCCAGCCCACTCCTCACTGCCACCCGAGACTTGGCAGGCGGCCCCCTGACCAGCGAAACGAGCCGGCCACCAGGGGCCACACCCGAAAGGCCGCCACGGCCCCCATGGGACTGAACCGCAGACGAAGAACACATCTCAACCGAAACTAACCTGACCGCTCCACGAACCCTCAGCCCCCGAAGCGCAAACAACAACGACAGGCGCCAGACACTCCCCAACCGGCCCAAAAACGAACCTGACCCCTCACGCTCCCTCAAGGCCAGTACGCTCCGCCCTCTGCCAGAGAGTCGCCTCGAACTCGGGCCGCCACACCCTCACCAGAGGCAAGGACCAACGGAAACCGACAGAACCGCCTCTCCCTCACACGCCATTCAACGTACTCGACCTGCACTCAACAACACTTGAATCAAGCCACCAGGGAACATTTCGCCTAAAAGCTACACAATCTCTGAAATGCCGCCAGCATTACATCGACCCCAAGAAGGACCATCATACCGTTACCATTCATGACCAATCGCTCAAATACCCGCACATTTTCATCACTCCTGCCCCCGCGCACACACTTCCGGCCCAAGAACGCTCCGATATCCCTCTTACCACGGCTCCCCGATCCCGCTTAGATAGTGAGCCGTGGCAAGACGTAGCGAGTTGACCGACGAAGCATGGGAGCGGATCGCGCCTCTACTCCCGGTTGCCGCAGGCCCCGGCCGCCCTTGGCGGGGACACCGGCAAGTAGTTAACGGAATCCTGTGGCGCTTCGAGACTGGAGCGACCTGGCGAGAAATCCCCAAATGCTACGGCCCCTGGCAAACCTGCTACGAACGATACAAACGCTGGACCGAAGACGGAACGTGGGCAAGGGTCCTAGAGGAAGCACAAGCCGGAGAAGATACCAACCCTTCCCAGACAACCAGCACCCCTCCACCACACCCCATTCATAGCCCTCAAAAAGGAACAAACACCAACGGACAACCAACCCACGCCCCCGAGCACCCATGAGGGACGCAAAATGGGACGCTTATCCCACTATCCCCGAACCGTCCACCCTCAGCACTCCACCAGCATCAACATAAGCATTCGGCCCCACAACTACGCCACCGGCTAGTAATCTTCACCCTGAGCAAGCCGAAACACGAACGGTTGCCACACTTAACCGTTCAATGTAGGACGAGACTGATCCGATAGCGGATCCCACAGACACCCGCGCGGGCACTTTAGAAACCCCCTCCATTTTGCCCGCGCGGGCACCTACTGGCTCCTCCACTTCGGCCCGCGCGGGCGCCACCCCTACACCTGTGCCCGTGCGGGCCGATCCTGAGCGTTGGCAGTTCTGTACGAACCGATGCTCGTCCCTAAGAACCTGCCAACAAAGGCTCAGGTGTGGCGGCGGCGCCGATAGTAGGCGTAGGCCAGGGCGAGCACGATCGGGCCCCACAGGTTCAGCGGGCTGATGCATGCCGCGGCCAGGAATTCCCACCAGACGTTCTCGTAAGGGACCTGGTCAACGGTTCCGACCCATTGAAGCACCGTCTGTACCGGCAGTATCGACAAGATCGCACCCCCGGCCACCGCGGGGATGATCGCGCCATCGGCCGTACGCGACACCCCCCGAGGAACGGGATCCAGTTCGGGACGACCTCTCCCCACCGGCACACGAGGCCGATGCACAGCAAGGCCGCCAGCTCCGACAACACGCTGAGCCCGAAGATGTACGGAAGCCTGATGATCCACAGCGCCGGCATGTCCGTGTCGTGGACTTGGCCCATCGGGAAGTTGAAGGCGAACGGCAGCCTCCACAAACAAGAAGGAAGCACCAGCCAGGGAAGCGCGTAGGCGGCACGCAGCGCCCAGCGCAGGACGGGCCGTTCGGTGTCGCTGGCGGCCGGAGCTTTGTGATTCGCTCCGGCTTCGGTGGAGACTTGATCTCTTGAGAGGATCGAGTCCATGCCAGGTGAATCACCGCCTTGCGGAGACCAACCCACTCTCGTATGCCGCGATGACCAGCTGTGCTCTGTCACGAGCCTCCAACTTCGCAAGCAATCGGCTGATATGCGTCTTGATGGTGGCCAAGCTCAACCGCAAATGATCAGCGATCTCCCCATTGGACAGCCCGCGAGCGATCAACAACAGGACTTCCCGCTCTCGCTCCGTCACCCTGTCAAGCCCCTGCGGCCGCTGCACCACCGGAGTCTTCGTGAACTCCTCGATCAAGCGCCGCGTCACCGTGGGCGCAAGCAGGGCCTCACCACTCGCAACCACCCGAACCGCAGCGAGCAGATCTGCAGGCGGCGTGTCCTTGAGCAGAAAGCCACTCGCTCCGGCCCGAAGCGCATCGTAGACATAAGCATCTAGATCGAACATCGTCACCACGAGAACCCGCGAGACATTCCCAATACGCCGAGTCGCCTCGATACCGTCCATATCCGGCATGCGGACATCCATTAGCACCACATCGGGTCGCTGCTCCAAGACGACCGCCACTGCTTCGGTGCCGGTTGACGCCTCGCCTACCACCGTCATGTCAGGCTCGGAATCGACCAGCATCGTGAAGCTCCCCCTGAGCAGAGCTTGATCATCAGCAACGACGACCCTGGTCACGAAACCTCCTGGTAGGGCAGGCGCGCGAAGACACGAAACCCCTGTCGAGGCAAACTCCCCGCTTCGAAGACTCCGCCGTACATCATGACCCGCTCGCGCATCCCGATCAGCCCATGGCCGGAGCCGTCCGCAGGCGACATGCGCCTTCCAGCGCCCTCGTCGATCACCTCTATCCGCACCTCACCCCCATCTGCGGCGACGGATACCCGGCACCGAGTCGGCGAGGCATGCTTGACCACGTTTGTGAGCGCCTCCTGCACGATGCGATAGACGGACAACTCCACACCATCCGGCAACCGTCTTCCCGCCGCCGCATGACCTTCTCGTCGTCCCCTCATACCATTGCCGGGAACAGCTCCTCCGATCAAGCGATCATTCATCGCCTGGTCGTCGTTCCAAAGCGCGGCGTGTTCCCCTTCACGCGGCTCACCTCCTCTCCGCACCTGTGGCGTGCCTCCGTCCTGAACACGCGCACCCGCCCTCTCACCGCCGGCCTCTTCCTCCGCGAGCCGGAGATCAAGCTCAACCTCGACCCCAGCTTGTCGGGCCTGCTCCGCCAAGCCCTGCAGACCCTCGATCCCTGGAACGGGGACAAGATCTGGCAGCTGGGTCGAACGCAGCATTCCGAGCAGGTGGCGCATCTCCACCAGAGCACTTCGGCTGGCGGTCTCGATCACGCGCAGGGCGTCGTGCGCCTCTTCCGGTCTGGTCGCCAGCACGTGATTGGCCACGCCGGCCTTGACCGCGATCAAGCCGACGCTATGAGTCACGACGTCGTGCAGCTCCCGCGCGATACGTAACCGTTCCTGCGTCACCGCGTGCTCCGCCAATCGCTCGGCCTCCCTGGCGGCGTACAGCCTGCGTTCCCGAACCGCCCGCCCTATGGTCCAGGCTCCGCCGAGCGCCGCGATACCGACCAGCGGTTGATCGATGTGCATCAGCCAGACCGGAGCGCCCCCGCGCGGTGTGCCGCCTGCCATCACCAGCCCCAACACACTGATCATGCTGACCACGCCGATGGCCGAGGACGGTATCAGGGCGCCGCGCTTGTCGGTCATCGCCACGATGTAGATCGCATACGCGGGTGCGATGCAGGCGTACCCCACCACATCTACCGCGGCGGCGAAGACGGCCAGCAGCAGCGTGAGACAGAAGACGGACAGAGGCCATAGCCTCCGCACCGCCAACGGCAGCCCCAACCCGCAGGGAAGGGCGATCTTCATCCACGGCGGCACTCCTGGGGTGGCGACCGCCGCCGTGACGAACACGAACGTGAAGGCCAGTCCCGCCGCCAGATCGAGCACGATCAGTTGACCGCGGCTCCAACGCCTGGCGAAGAAGGGATGGTTCTCGTTCACGCGTTGAACGGTAGCCTCTCGCCGAGCTGAGCACGTCAGCCCAGGGTCTGACCTCGAGATTCGAACCGTGGTCTGATGCGCCGCGGACCCGGCATGCCGCATCTTCTTCAGCGTGATCGAACTTCAGCACCTCACCAAGCGCTACGACGACACGCTCGCCGTGGACGATCTGTCCTTCAACGTGGAGCCTGGCCATGTGACGGGATTTCTCGGCCCCAACGGCGCCGGCAAATCCACCACGCTCCGCCTGATCCTGGGCTTGGACGCGCCCACCTCCGGCCAGGCCCTGATCAACGGCAGACGATATGCCTCCTTGAGCAAGCCCATGTTCGAGGTGGGGGCGCTGCTCGACGCCGGTGCGGTCCATGGCGGGCGCAGCGCCTACAACCATCTGCTCTGTCTGGCCACTACCAACGGCATCGGTGCCACACGGGTGGCCGACGTGCTTGAGCAGGTCGGGCTGCGGGATGTGGCGCGAAAACGCGTGGCCGGTTTCTCCCTCGGCATGAAGCAACGGCTCGGCATCGCGGCCGCGCTGCTCGGCGATCCTGGCGTGCTGTTGTTCGACGAACCTGTCAACGGACTCGATCCCGACGGGGTGCGCTGGATCCGCGACCTCATGCGATCGCTGGCTGCAGAGGGGAGAACCGTCCTGCTCTCCAGTCATCTGATGAGTGAGATGGCATTGACCGCTGAACGCATCGTGGTCCTCGGCCGGGGGCGGCTCGTCGCGCACTCCACGGTAGCGGAGTTGACCGCGCGCTATCCCTCGCTGGAAGACGCATACATGGCCCTGACGGCGAGCAGTGTCCAGTTCGGCGCGGCGAGATGAGGGCAGCGCTGCTCGCCGAGTGGCTGAAGCTCCGGTCGGTGACTTCGACATGGAGAGCGATGGGCGCGGCAGCCCTCATGGCAGTACTTGGCGTGGTGTGGACGATCTATGTCAGCGGCCTCGCCGATGAGCGAGGGACACTGCAGGCAGCCGCGCCGGAACAGGGTTTCCTGCCGCTCCTTCAGATGAGCCTCACTGTGCTGGGCGTGCTCGCGATCACGTCCGAGTACGCGACGGGGATGATTCGTGCCAGTCTCACCGTCGTTCCACGGCGCGGCACCTTACTTCTGGCCAAGGCCGTCGTCGTCGGCCTGGCCACGTTGACAGCGGGCCACGTCATCCTGCTGGTCACCTATTCGGCGAGCCGTCTGATCGCCGACAACCACCGGCTGGGTTTCAACGAGACATCCCTGACCGATGACGTGCCCATGTTGTTAGCGGCGGGGATCTCGGTGACGGCGCTCGCTCTGGTGGGGCTCGGCTTGGGCGTGGCCACGAGGTCAACGGCCGGAGCGATCACCTCGGTCGTGGCTTTGTTGTTCATCCTGCCCGGTGTTGTCGGATATCTGCCGGCGCCGTGGAACACGCGTGCCGCATCACTGCTGCTGCCGAACCTGGTTCCCCAACTGGTCGGCGATCGCCTCTCGTCACGGCTTGGGGACGGTCTTCTTCCACCTTGGGCCGCGCTCCTGGCTCTCCTGGCCTACCCGGCAACCGCGCTCGGTGCCGGTTTCATCTTGCTCAAGCGGAGGGACGTATGAGTGTTCTCGCCTCGGAGTGGCGGAAGGTCCGCTCGGTCCGATCTTCCTATCTCATCGTCGGCATCAGTATCGGTACGATCCTTCTCGGCCTGGCTCTGGCCTCCATGGCGGCCGGCATGTACGACAACGCCCCGATGGAGCAGCGCCCAAGCGCCCGGATAGCGGATCTGGAGGAGGTTCTGGTGATCGTGCCCCAACTTTGCATGGGCGTGTTGGGCACATTGGTCATCACGTCTGAATACACCACGGGCTTGATCCGAACGAGCCTGACGATCGTCCCCCGTAGATGGCCGGTTCTCGCTGCGAAGTCTGCCGTGGTGGGCACAATGAGCCTGGTCATTGCGCCGCTGGCGGTGTTCGGGACGTATTTCGTCTCCCGTTGGGTGCTTGGCGACCGCTTCTCCGGTGCGTATCTGACCTCGTTCGCGGACAGGCTGCCGTTCCTGCTCGTCACCAGCCTCACGGTGGCGGTCTTCGCGCTGCTGGGCCTGGGTTTGGGCGCGCTTCTGCGTTCCGCCGCCGGGGCGATCACTGTGTTGGTGGGTCTGATCTATGTGATCCCGATGATCGTGGGCAACATCCCGGAGCCCTGGAGTGAACGGCTGGGCTCGATCATGATCGGTGCACTGCCCCGCGAGATCACCGGTGACATCATCACCACGTCGGTGTACGGGTCACTTCTGTCTCCGCCTGCGGCTGCCGCTGTGCTGGTGGCGTACGCGGTGCTTCCCCTGCTGGCCGCCGTCTGGCTCATACGCAGGAGGGACGCTTGAGATGCCTGCTCCAACGACCTTGTCGAGGCGTCTCCACCGCCGTCTGATTCTGCAACCGCAGGTACGGCAGGCTCAGGTGCCTGCCGTACCTCCCGGTGGCTCAGACTTCGAGCACGACAGGGATGATCATGGGTCGGCGGCGATAGGTGTCGCTGACCCAGCGGCCGACCGTGCGGCGCACGACCCGGCGGATCTCCTGCATGTCGACCACGCCGTCCGCGGCCTTGTCCTGAAGAGCCCTTTCGATCTGTGGAATGAACTCCTCGAACTGCGCCGGATCGATGCCGGACCCTCGCGCGTGAATCTCGGGGCCGGCGGTGAGCTTGCCGGTGGCGGAGTCGACCACGACGACCACCGAGATGAACCCTTCGTCGCCGAGGATCCTGCGATCCTTGAGCGAGGTGTCGGTGATCTCGCCCACCGAGGTGCCGTCGACGTAGACGTATCCGGCGTGCACCGCTCCCACGATCCTCGCCCTGCCGTCGACCAGGTCCACCACGACGCCGTCCTCGGCGATCACGATGTGGTCGTCGGGGACACCGGTGAGCGCGGCGAGCTTGGCGTGCGCCCGCAGGTGCCGCCATTCGCCGTGAACGGGCATGAAGTTCGAGGGACGGGTCAGGTTCAGGACGTAAAGAAGCTCGCCTGCGGCCGCGTGGCCGGAGACGTGCACCTTGGCGTTGCCCTTGTGCACGACACGAGCACCCCACCTGGTGAGCCCGTTGATCACCTTGTTGACCGCGGTCTCGTTCCCTGGCACCAGGGACGACGCCAGCAACACAGTGTCACCCTCGGCGATGCGGATCGGATGATCGCGATTGGCCATCCGCGACAGCGCCGCCATGGGCTCGCCCTGAGAGCCGGTGCAGACCAGCACCACGTCTTCCGGCGGCCACTCCTCGATGTCGCGCGAGTCGACGATCAACTCCGGCGGCACCTTGAGGTAGCCCAGGTCACGGGCCACGCCCATGTTCCGGACCATCGATCGTCCTACCAGGGCCACCTTGCGGCCGTGCCTGGCAGCGGCGTCCATCACCTGCTGGATGCGGTGCACGTGCGAGGCGAAGCTCGCCACGATCACGCGCTGTTCGGAGGTGCGGATCACCTCGTCGATGACCGGCCCGATCTCCCGCTCACTGGTGACGAAGCCCGGCACCTCGGCGTTGGTGGAGTCCGACATCAGCAGGTCGACGCCCTCGGTGCCGAGCCTGGCGAAGCCGCCGAGGTCGGTGAGCCGGCCGTCGCTCGGCAACTGGTCCATCCGGAAGTCACCGGTGTGCAGGACGATGCCGGCGGGCGTCCTGATCGCCACGGCCAGCGCGTCGGGGATCGAGTGGTTCACCGCGAGGAACTCGCAGTCGAAAGGCCCGAAGACGTGCCGTTCGCCCTCGACGACCTCGACCTTGGTCGGTTGGATCCTGTGCTCCGTCAGCTTGGCCTCGATCAGGGCCAAGGTGAGCTTGGATCCGATGAGCGGGATATTGCGCCGCTCGCGCAGAAGGTAAGGCACCGCCCCGATGTGATCCTCGTGGGCGTGCGTCAGCACGACGGCTTCGATGTCGTCGAGTCTGTCTCTGATGTATTCGAAGTCGGGCAGGATCAGGTCGACACCCGGCTGGTCGGGCTCGGGGAACAATACCCCGCAGTCGACGATCAGCAGCCGGCCGTCGTATTCGAAGACGGCCATGTTCCTGCCGATCTCCCCCAACCCGCCGAGCGCGACGATGCGCAGGCCGCCGTAAGGCAGCTCCGGCGGGGGGCCAAGCTCAGGATGCGGATGGCTCATGCCCGGCCCCCATGGTCAAATCGTGTTCTCAAAACTCCCGGTTCCTCCCCGTTCCTATGCGTCCGTCAACTTCACCCCGCCGGCCACCAGGCAAGCACGCAGCTCGGCGATTTGCTTCTCTGTCGCGGCCACGAGCGGCAGACGTACCGGTCCCACCGGCACGCCCACCAGGCTCAGCGCCGCCTTTGCCATGATCGCGCCACCGGCCTTCAACATGATCCCGTCCACCACGGGTGCCACCTGACCGTGTACTTCCAGCGCCTGCTTCACATCACCGCTCTTGTGCAGCTCGATCATGCGAGCCAGTTCGGAGCCCACGACATGCCCGACGACGCTGACGAACCCAGCGGCACCAAGGGACAACCAGGGCAGGTTGAGCAGGTCGTCGCCGGAGTAGAAGACGAGATCGGTCGCCGTCATCACCTGGCTGGCGGCGAACAGGTCGCCCTTCGCGTCCTTCACGGCCACGATGCGGTCGTGCTGCGCCAGGCGGATCAACGTCTCAGTCTTGATCGGGACGCCGCTGCGTCCGGGGATGTCGTAGAGCATCACCGGGAGCTCGGTGGCGTCAGCCACGGCGGTGAAGTGCTGAAAGAGCCCCTCTTGCGGAGGCTTGTTGTAGTACGGAGTCACCACCAGCAACCCGTGGGCGCCCACGTCCGCCGCCTGCTTCGCGAGCTTGACGGTGTGGCGGGTGTCATTCGTCCCCACCCCCGCCACTACGGTCGCGCGGTCGCCAACGGCCTCGAGGACGGCGCTGACGATCCGTCGCTTCTCGTCGTCCGAGGTGGTGGGCGACTCGCCTGTCGTCCCATTGACGATCAGGCCTTCATTGCGCTGCTCGTCCACCAGGTAGGTGGCCAGGCGTCGTACTCCCTCGTAGTCGACGTCGCCGTCAGAGGTGAACGGCGTGACCATCGCGGTCAGCATGCGACCGAAGGGTGCTTCGGCGGTTCCAGTTGGCGATGCCATAGTGCGAACGCTACCTGGATTCGCAAAAGCGTTGGACGTCGCCACCCCGCTTTGCCTGCCTCGCGGGGGCATTTGCCCTCATTCGCGGGCCTTCGGAGGGGCAAGGCTACAAGGGCGACCGCTTGGTGCAACCCGATGGGCTTCGCCTGCGATCACCCGGTCAGCAGGCGAATCCTCATGTTCTCCCTTTCCCCGGACGGGATCGAAGGGGAAACTTCGACAGCCTCCGGGCAGTCCTACCTCGGCAGTTCGATCTGGTACCTGATGAAGCCCCGGTTCTCGGCGACCTTGTCGTAGAGACGGCGCGCAGTGCTGTTCGATTCATGGGTATTCCAGTAGACCCGGGAGCAGCCGTGATCCCGAGCCCAGTCGGCGACGGCCTCGATCAACTTGCGTCCCACTCCCCTGCCCCGGACATCGGCAGCGGTGAACAGATCTTGGAGATAGCAGACGTCGGCGTCAGGGGCCGAGGTGCTGGCATGGACCAGGAAGTGCGTGATGCCGACGAGTCGCCCGTCCAACCTTGCACCGAGGGCGTGCATCCGGGAGTCCGCCTGGAATTCCTGCCAGGCCCGTTCGTACATCTCATCCGGTTCAACTCGCTGGTAGAAGTGGATGTACGACCGGAACAGGTCTTCCCAGACGTCCCGGTCGGACGGCATGAGCTTGTCGATGCTGATCACGTGGACTCCTTACAGGCACGGCCTCAGAACGCCGCCCCCGAAGGGCACACGGAGCCAACAGTCGAGACGAGGGCGGAAGGTCACAACCTAGGGACAAGGTGGCCCTCTCCAACACAGCCACTTCTTTGCGATATCAGAGGACCACTCCGCTTGATGCCAGGCCGAAAAGCTGACCTTCATGAGGACCAGCCCACACAGGGCCTCGAAGCTACAGGGCCCCGATGCTGTCGCCGACTACCGAACGCGGAGTCACCTGCAAGGTGGCGTCGCTCTGCAGCCCCTCGGACATGAGGGCTGAGTCACGGGCAAGACCTTGCCGAGGCTGACGGCTCTGCGTGTGTTGCGACTCTCGTCAGCCGCTCTCCTGGCCCACCAGAAACCAGATCCGTTGCAGGCCACTGATCATGTGCGTCCTCGTCCTGCGCGTGACTCCTCCATGCCTGCGAGCAGTATGACTACTTACTGTCACACGGTTGCGCATGGACTTCGCAGCATGGCGTGGTCCACGATCCCGTCCGACTGGCTCTTGCTCAGCTCACTGCCATCGCACCTTCAGCCGCGGAACCGGGAATTCGGTCAGTAACAGGTCAGAAAACCCGCAAACCAGTGCGCAACGTACCAAATGGGCTGGACGAACTCGTCGCAACGGCCGCTCTCGACGGCGCGCGCATTGGAAGAGGTCGCCGATATGTGCTCGGGGGTACACACATCGACGACCTCTACCGGAGAATCGGTGTCCCTTACATCAGCGTTACAGGGTTTCTCCGATAATTTTTCACCATCGCAAAGTTGGGGCTCCAGCAGTCATCGATGACGGTCGGTTACCTGTCGAATACGGCAACATGGGGCAACGCCTCACACGAACCCCCAGGGATGGACTAGTGGCCACCTCAGATCCGGTCTACCTGCGTGTCGTCGAAGACATCCGGCGGCAGATCCTCGACGGCACCCTCCCCCCAGGCGCGCCCATCCCCTCACGGGCGCAGCTGACCCGCAAGTACCAGGTCGGCGAGACCGCTGCCCGTCACGCTCTCCGCGTACTCGCGGGCGAAGGTCTCATCATCGGCCGCGTCGGTTCAGGCCATTACGTTAGGGACCGTCCAAATTTGACCCCCTTGCATCGATGGCGTTTCCTGGATCACCCCGCGCCGTTCGCGTCCGACCTGCAGTCGCAAGGCAGACGCGTGACGTGGGATTGGCACAGCGAACCAGCCGATGCCAGCCCTGACATCGCCAGACGCCTACGCATCGACGAACAATCCACGCTGACCAGAACGAACTACGTCTTTCGCGGCGACGGCAAGCCGATCCAGCTTGTCACCGCCTACGAGCCGATGGCGTTCGTCGCCCACACCGAGGAGGAGCGCCGGAGTCTGGTCGCGAGAATGTACGCCCATGGCATAAAGATCACTGAGGTGGTCGAGTGCATCCACACCCGGGTGCCCCAACCGGCCGAGAGCGACGCGCTCGACCTGGCGGCAGGGGTTCACGTTCTCCATGTCGAACGTACGCATTGGGCCGGCGAACGTCCTGTGGAAACGAGCGACATCGTCATTCCAGGTGATCGCTTCAGAATGATGTACAGCATGCCCGTCTGACCGGATTCAGAGCTCCGGGCGGCGCCACGCCTCGCCGCCTGGAGCCTCGCCTGCCCGCGAACAGTCACTCGGGAAGCGACGTCTCAGGGAGCCGAAGGCGACACCCCAGCTCCCATCATGACGCCCGTTGACATGGCCGATTGGCGCACAAGATGTGAGCTGGGCAAAGCAGATCGAATTTTCACCGACGTACTGCCCGGCGACGGTGGTGCCGATGGGGGAAGCCGGCGACCGGGCGCGTAAGTGTCGCCGTTGCCCCCGTGGGCCGGAACCGGTGATTCCTGCGAGCCGGGTGCCATCGTGAGCCGCCGGCGGTGCGGTGGCACTGGATGCTGTCGGTGACGTGGGGCAGGGTGCTGCGGGACAAGGATGCTGCGGCGCAGTGAAGCAGCGCGCGATTCTTCCCACAGTGCTCTGATTTCGACCCATCCACCAGGAGCCTCTCAAGGGTCTGATCAAGTCGGGCGCTCCGCCGTCGGACCGCCGGGTGCGCTTCAGACGAGAAATGTCTCACTGCTCGATCGGCCAACTCCCGGCGTTGCGGACGGGACGGCCAGGCAGCGGGACGCAGTCAGCCGTGCGGACGCGCAATACCTGGCGGCACCGGTGGCCATCCCCACGATCTGGCCGACGTGGAGCAGGTCGAGGTCGTCCTTGCTCATGACGAGCCGCAACCCTGCGCGTAGATGACGTGTTCCTGAAGATCGACTCCGATCAGGCGCGCACCGACGTCGAGACGATGGCCATGGCACCGATCCCGACGCCGAGGTCCTGTGGCGCAAGCCGCCTGTGCTCGCGCTTGCCGCCCTACCTGGGACGGCACCCGGCCGCCTCGGCGAGCCGTCGGCGTGCCGACGAGGTCACGCTCCTCTGAGATCTCGGGCATTCGATCGGCGACATCGGGCGTCGACGCACGACTCGAGTCGAGATGTGTCCCGGCTGAGTATCAGCAACTGCCTTTAACGGCCCCAAAAATGAAAGCCTCAGCGTGGTGCGAGCGGCTCGCGGTCGACGAGATCCTTGAGCAGGGGCTGACGAGCCGCACTGCCTCCATCGGAATTATCCCGATAATGCCCATTTAATGATCGACACTGCATCGAGACCAGGAAGGCGCCTCGTGGACACGGTAGACAAGCGGTTCAAATCTTCGCCCGCCACCCTCGCCCGCCTTCTCCTAGCACGGCACTGATAGGCCAGGCATTCTGGCGCCTTCTCGGATGACAAGGACGGCCTGGAGCTTGTGGCGGAATTGGAGGCGCCGGTGTCGGCCGAAGCCAGGGACCATCGTCTGGTTCCCAACACTGCCGAAGCTGACATCGATGCCGATAGACGGCATACTCAGAAGTAGGCAACCACATGACGAACAGAGAGTGATTACCCTCATGTCGCCATACGAGCGCACTGCCTGAAGGCAGAGCCCGCGTCGAATGGATACGAAGCCGCCCATTCCTCTCACTGAAGATCCACGACTGCCGTCCGCGTAGATCAAGCGTGATATCTCCGTCTATTGCACGCTTCTTGGGCCCGGAATTGAGGAGCTGAGATTGTCGGTCCTCGTTGATAGAACGGGTGCGGAGGTTGCGAATGCGAGTCAAAGATCTGTACGAGCGCGATCGGCCGCGAGAGAGGCTCATGTCGAGCGGCGCGGCGGTGCTTGCCGACCGGGAGCTGCTGGCTGTCCTGCTCGGTTCCGGCTTTCGTGGGGCGAGCGCGCTGGAGCTGGCCAGTCAAGTCATCGAACACTGCGGTGATCTCGATGCGCTCGGGCGCGCGGACCCGCATCGGCTGCTCAGACTGCGAGGTATAGGGCCGGCCAAGGCCGCGCGGGTGGCGGCGGCGTTTCACCTCGTACGACGTGCGGCGTCGGAGCCTGCGCGGGCCCGCATCGCCAGCACATCCGATCTGGCGGAGGTCTGCGCGCCTTTACTGCGTGGCCTCGGGCACGAGCGCTTCGTCGTGGTGGTGTGCGATACGCGGGGCGGCGTACTGAAGCGTTCGGTGCTGACGGAGGGGGGCGCCGATCACACGACGGTGCCGGTCCGGGAGACCATCTCTCTGGTGCTCACCACCGGTGGCGCCATGTTCGGCGTTGCCCACAATCATCCTGGAGGCTCTCTCGATCCCAGCGATGCCGATCTGGAAGTAACGGCACGCCTGGCCGAGGCCGCTCAGACAGTTGGGCTACGCCTCCTCGACCATCTGATCATCACGGACGCTGCCTGGAGGCGGATCTCCATGTAAATCACCTTCATCTGGGACCTCGGTGGAGATTCGAGCTCGGGAGGCTCAATGGGAATCTTCCCGCCGATAGCGCCGAACAGGAGAAACACATGGGGCAGTTATGAGAATCTAATGGCGCGAGTTGAGGCTGTAATGGACGTCGGCCAGCCAACAGACCCGCCTTGGCGTGGTCCCGCGCATCCCGGAGAGTGCGGGACCACGCTTCTCCTTCTCGCGAATAAGATTTGGCCGGTCAGCGAGCCGGTCGCGAGAGTGGACCGTTGGCCCAGATTCTTCTGGACGGTCGGCAGCAATCGAAAGTTCGCAGCTGCGCCCACTGAGGAAGTATGGCCCGGCGATACCGAGGCAATTCGCCCAGATCTGGGGCTTTAAGCATCACCGCCGAAGGACTCTGCGCCGGTTTGCCTCTTGAATGGCGTCTGTTGAGCACAAGACGTTGGTCATGAGGATTAGTCGTTGACGGGATACACCTCCTGCCGCGTCCGCCTGGAAATTTTGGCCAATCCTTGCCGATCTGCTGCGCTGCCCATGACGGAGAAGGCACACTGGTTCCTGCGGCCATTGCAAGCCTCCTTCACCCCTTGAATCGTTGCTATTCGAAGGGGACTTGCGATGGCCGTCCTTATTGCCCTGGTGACGAGGCTGAGAGCAGATGGCAGTCGAGGGTAGGGATAAATTGCGCCATACGGATCTGACCAATGCGGAGTGGGAACGGCTGGTGCCGTTGCTGCCTGACGGTGCAGTTGAGCGGCGGCGGCACGGAGAGCAGCGAATGGTGATCAACGGGGTGCTGTACCAGGCGCGTACCGGGTCGCCTTGGCGCAGTCTCCCGGATCGGTTCGGATGTTGGATCACGGTCTACAAACGGCAGCGCCGCTGGTCGGCGGACGGGACCTGGGGGCGTCTGCTCAGGGATGTGCAGGCGGCACAGGGCACTGGTGGCCACATGAGCGGGGATGTTGTGGTGCATCCTGGCGCTGTCATGAGCTACGACGTCGGGGCCTCGGTTGAGGCTGCGCGTGAGGAGGGGGCTGGGGCGGTACAGGTCAGCGATCCTGTGCTGGCGAGCCTGGCACTCCGTCTCACCGAAGTGATCAACATGGCGAAACGTAAGGGTTGAGGCCGGGTGCTGGTGGCAGCAGGCGCCGGTCGGTTGTTGACGTAGGGCGCCTGCTGTTGCGACGTCGATTGGCCTGTTCCTGATCACGGGGACTACGGGAGTCGACATGGTGCATGGCATGGAACCGTGTGGTGATGGAACTGGATGTGGGGTGTCAGAGCTCTGGGAGCGGGCCGACCCGAGACCGGCCCACACTTGGATGGCACCGCGGACGAGTGGTTGACAGGGGCGTGTTTGTTTTCGGTTCTCCCGCGATCCTTCGACTGTGAGTGGTGTTGGTGCTCGGCTGCGCAGGAGCACCAACAGTGCCTCTGGAGGCGGTGGGGGCCGGGATCTCCCTGCCCTCGTCGAGGTGACTTCTCCAGGGCATCAACCCCACGCGTGGCCATCTGGCCATTGGGGGCTGGGCGAACTGATGCGGTACAGGTCAGCTCGGCTGAAGGTTGCAAGAGGGCTGAACGCCTACAACCCCCGCTGGGCGCGGGCTACGCAATCGAGGACGAAGGGCAAATGGAGGCCCTTCTGTCTCTGGTGTCGATTCGGGTCAATGGAGAGGGGTCAGCCTGTTCGCGCTGGAGGAGGTACTGCCGAGGTATGGCTTTCGGGTGGAAGTCGCCGCTTCTGCCACACCCGGGCTTGCATTGGAACGTTTCTCGGTGGTGTTCGTTGCGGGTCACTCTCCCCGGGGGCGACGGGTTCAGGACCAGGCGATCTCGCCGGTTCGGTCGACGAAGCGTCCGGAGCGTGCGCCGGGCGTTTCTCTGGCCAGGGCGACGATCGCGTCCGTGCCTTCGGCGACGGTTGGGGGCCGCTGTTGCCGTTGAGGTCTGTGACGGTGTAGCCGGGATCGGCGGCGTTGATGCGGATGTGGGCAGGGCCTTGGCGTACTGAGTGGTCATCGTGAGCGCCGCCTTTGAGGCGGTGTAGGGCGGCGCGATCGCCGATGATTCGGGCCGGGACGGGTCACGGGTGTGGGCGAGCGAGCCCATGCCGCTGCTGACGTTGATGATGACCGGGTCGGGTGATCGGCGTAGCCGCGGCAGGAAGGCGGTGGTTGTTCGGACCACGCCGGCGAGGTTGGCGTCGAAGACGTTCATGGCGTCGGTGCCGGACAAGGTGGCGGGGCGCCGGAAGGACCGTGGATGCCGGCGTTGTTGATCAGAGTGTCGATTCGTCCCTCGTGGGCGGCGACATCGGCGGCCGCTGCGGCAACTGACGCGTCGTCGGGTCACGTCGATGCGGACAAGGCGCGCGCCGAGTGCGGTGGCGGCCTGCGTGCCTCGCTCGGGATGTCGTGCGCCGAGCAGCACGGTGTGACCGAGTTCGATGAGACGGCGGGCGGTCTCGTGACCGAGCCCCTTGTTGGCTCCGGTGACGAAGGTGATCGTCATGTGGCCATGTTCGGGCGGGTTGTGGCGGGAGGCCAGGGACCAATCAGCGGTAGGAGCAGGTCGTCTGGGTGACGCCGGGGCGTTCTACTGCTTTCGGGATTGCGTTCAATCAGCCGGACGGCTGGGAATGGTCTGGTTCCAGCCATTCGGCACGCCTGCGTTGCGGTGGCGTCAGGCAGGCCTGAATTAGAGACGCAATTTCGTGAGTGTCTGCGAGTGGGTGAGTGATCCCGGCTAACACATATGCACGATCTGCCTCTTATCGAGGTGGTCTTTTTTCCTCCGACATGCCGGGCAGATGAGAACGTCCTGGAACAAGCTCGAGCTGTCGGGAGAAGAAAACCACTCCAGAGGTGCTTGCCGGCGATCGCGTCGGGCGCGGACGGCTTGTCAATATGTGCTCGCACAAAGTGAGCTCGGCGCCAGTGCGGGGCCGAGCTTCCCGTCATCCACTGGTAAGGGGTAGGGGTACGTGAACGTTGAGGTGGAGATCCTCGATCTACAACTCCGTCTGCAGGCGTTGGAGACTCGTTCGTGCTCGGGGAGCCACGACGCGGTGTTGGCCGGGTTGGCTGCTGCGAGGGCTGAGATCGTCGATGTTCGCTCGGGGGTCAGTCAGGACTTCGAGATCCTCAACTTCGAGATCGCACGTCTCCGGAAGCGGTTCGACGAGGGCTGCAGCGCCAGCCTGTTGGAGACGATGACGATGCTGGAGGGCCTTCGGTTCCAGCTGAACGATCTAGGGCTCAGACTTGATCGCCTGTTGGCGAAGGATGACGCGTAGCGCGGATTTGAGCCCCCGACTCAAGTCGGGGGCTCGCCTTGCCGGGGTTGTCGCGGATTGCTTGACTGCTCGAACGGGATGGCGCTGAGCAATGGGCGTCGATTTCAGGTCCGGCTTGAGCAGCTCGGCGAGACGCTGGTTGCCTTGAGGAATGGTGACGGCCATCCCGTGTTCCTTCTAGGGCCTTGTCCGAGAACGAAGGAGCCTACGTGATGGCCGCGAAGAACAGTGTGTCGTGTCCAAGGTGGCATGCAAAGCCATTCTGGAACTGTGGCTCCTACTTCTGTCATCTCGGGTTGGCTGGAGAGAATATCGGTGCTTGCGCGTTAATCAGGAAAGTCCGACTTGGGCGAAGGCTCGGATGGCGAAATCAGGGTACGCCCCCGGAGAATGGGTGCTTTTCACAGGGCCGGCGCATGTGGGGCACGCCCATGGCATGTGAGTGTGTGAGTCGATCTTCGCGTGATTTTGTATCCGTGGAGGGTGTGTCGCCGAGGATGGGGCTTTGGCCAGCATGTCCAGTTCATGTAGCGGCGAGGTTCAACCCACTCGTCGCTCTGCTCGGCCAGTTCGCGGCCCGGTCGGGAGATATGCCGAGTACGTCGGTGCGGCGGCGGATCGCCGGGTCAGACTCGTACGCCTCTCCTGCGGAGGCAACCCGCACGTGTGCGCGGAGCGAGGTCTGGGGTGGGTAGGCCGGGTTCTACGGGGTCGACGGCCAGCAGGATTGCCCAGAGCAGAGAGGTCCTGGTTACGGAGCTTCGGAGGCTCTCGTCCACGTAGACGCCCTTGCGGGTGCGCCGGGTTCGGCGGATGAAGCACTGGCCTCCGATTTGGCAGAGCTCATAGGACGTGGGCCGGCAGGCGCAGGTGTAGGCCTGGACCCGTACGTGTTCGCCGGTTGGGCGCATGGGATACCAGCGGATGCGGGTGAGTTCGGGGTGGGGGTGGGGGTCAGGGGGGTGGGTGCCGAAGCAGTGTTCGTCGTTCGCAGGGAGTTCGGCCATGGTTGGAGCATACGTCTGGTTGTATCCGCTCGCCTGTACAGAAAGACGACTCTGTCTGATCAGACAGGAGGATATGGGCGGGCTCGTACGGGTTCGTCTATCTTGCCGGTGTGCTGGACTACGACGGCGACACCCACATCTACGTGCAGATCGCGGAGATCCTTCGGCGGCGGGTCGAGGGGCTTGCGTCCGGGCATCCCGTGCCGAGCGAGGCCGACATTCAGACCGAGTTCGGGGTCGCTCGGACGACGGCTCGTCGGGCCATCCACGTGTTGCGCGAGGAAGGGCTCATCTACACGGTTCAGGGCGAGGGGACGTTCGTCGGCGTACCTGACGAAGCTCCGCGTAAGCAGCGGAAAGAGCCGCTCTATCGGCAGATCGCGTCGGATGTGGCTGACCAGATCAAGGCGGGGCAGTTCCAGCCCAAGCGGCCGATTCCAGGTGAGACGGCGTTGGTGCAGCAGTATGACGTGGCACGGGAGACAGTACGGCGGGCCATGGCGTTGTTGCGGGAGCAGGGGTGGATCTACACCGTGCCGCAGCGCGGGAGTTACGTGTCGCCCGAAGAGTCGTGGCCCCAGGTCTGAGGTTCACTCATCTGCTTGTATCCAGACGTCTAAGGTTTGAGCATGCTCGACCGAGACGGGCCTGTGCCGATCTACGTGCAGATCGCAGAGATGATCCAGGGTCAGATTCTGCGAGGTGAACTGCGGGCCGGCGAGGCGGTGATGAGCGAGCTCGCCATGGAGGCCGAGTTCGATGTGGCGCGGTCAACTGTCAGGAACGTGGTGCGGGAACTGCGTAGGCGGCAGCTCGTGCACACGGTGAAGGGGAAGGGGACGTTCGTCGGGGGCGGTGGCGATGGTTCGGAGAGCAGCGGGGGTGGGGACGCAGGCGGGGATGTGTGAGAGCCAGGTTGGGCCGGGTGTCGCCGGCGGTGCCGTAACGGGAGTGACGGCACCCCTGAAATGACGCGCCCAGCAACGACAGCAGCGTGGAAACGACCGCAACCCAAGAGTGCGGAGCTGAGGCCGAAGCAGGGAACAAAACCAGGGAGCGAACGCGGGGACGGGCGAGAACCGGGTTGAGGCGGCTATCGCCAGCGGGCCGACATGGGTGACGGCAGCTCTGGAGTGATGCGCTCAGCAGTGACAGCAGTGTGGGAACGACCGCAACCCGAGCGTGCAGGGCTTGGGCCACAGCGGAGAACAAACGCGGGGACGGGCTAGAGCCAGGTTGAGGCGGCTGCCGCCAGCGGTGCCGTAACGGGAGTGACGGCACCCCTGGGATGACGCGCTCAGCAGTGACAGCAGTGCGGGAATGACCGCGACCCAGGAGTGCGGGGCTGGGGAGCGGAAGCGGGGAGGGAGTTGGGGTGAGAGTTGGGTGAGGGGGTTAGGAGGGCAGGAGGCGGTAGTGGAGGCAGACGATTGTGGAGGTGGCGTTCACCTCGTGGCCCAAGGAGGACCAGTAGCGGTGGTGGACGTCTCGCCAGTGCTGGATCGAGGTGAATCCTTCGCCTTCCGCCTCGGCGAACTCCCACGGCACCTCGGCGAAGGGCACCAGCGCCACTGAGGTGATCTCGATGGTGGCGGCCTTCTCGCCGGCGTCGTTCACCAGGATCAGGTGTTCGCCCACGTGTTCGACCTCCTCGCCTTCCGCCTCGTAGTCGAGGGGCAGCAGGCCGGCGGTGGCGGTCTTCGCGCCCGAGAGGGTCAGATCGGTCAGCAGGGTACGCACTTCACCGGGCGTGCCGAGGGCGAGGACTCTGAGTCCGTCGATGCGGGGCCACATATGCGCATCCTAGAAGACGGGGATGATCTCCTCCGGGTCGATGAAGTTCACCTCGACGCCTTCCAGGTCCAGCTCGGGAATGGCGGGGAAGGCGATGCCCCACCGTTCGACGATCGCGCGGACCTTCGCCATGGCCACGCGCCAGTTCTCCTTCTGCTCCTCGTACGAGAGCACGCCCAGGCCCGCCTCCCTCGCGTGGTCCATGAGGACGCGGTGATTGTCGAGGAAGTACGGCGGCAGTTCCCAGAAACCTTCCGGAGGCTCCCAGAGAATCATGGAGAGGAAGACGAAACCGGCTCGGAGCTGGCGGGTGATGAGGCCGCGGGTCTCGTCGGTCAGGCCCGGCCATTCGTTCTCCAGAATGGTCATGCAGATTTGCAGATGGCGGGACTCGTCGAGGCCGATGCGGTGGAACATCTCGCCGAACACCGGATGCCGGGTGCCCGTGGCCATGCCCCTGAACAGCGTGGACGCGGCCATCTCGCCCATCATGAAACTGGTGAACAGGACCGGGAGCGAGTATCTCCCGACGGCGCTGGTGTAGCCGTTCCAGTAGCGGCCGCCGTTGTGGTAGAGCCACCCGATGTTGTTGTGTGCGGCCCTTTCGAGATCGTCTTCGGGGGTCCAGCTGAGCGGGCCGCCGGGCCACAGCCGGGCGATGGTGCGCTGGCAGCACTCCTCGTGGTTCATCTCGTCGCGGGTGATGGAGAAGAAGCACTTCCTGACCGGGTCTTCCTCGTGTTTCTCGAAAGCCTGGATGGTGGCGCGGGCGAAGACGGCCGGGCCCGAGGCGTCGAAATTGGCGAGGACGGCGAACCAGTACATGATGCCCAGGCGCTGTTCGCGGGTGAAGTCCTCTGGTTTCAGGCCGTCCCACGGGAGGTCGGCCGGGTTCCAGAGTTTGCGCTTGGACTTCTCGTAGATGGCCGCGAGTTTCTCCGTCTCCACGCGCCATTCCATCGGGTAGATGTTGGGCTGCGGGATCTCCGGCGCGGGCCAGAAGCCGCCCTCCGGGATCGTGAGGTCCGCCATGGTTGTGACACCTCCTCTCCCATCCTGCGTGGGGGCGTCACGCCATGCAAGCATCGCCGCGACCCGGCGCGTACGTCGTCCTGCCAGGTCCGTCCTACGCGCGGGTGCGTTGCGTGACGGCGACACAGGCCAGGACGGCGAGCGCGGCGGCCACGGTGGCCGGGCCGAAACGTTCGCCCATCAGGACCCAGGCCCAGACGAGGGTCAGCAGCGGCTGGGCCAGCTGGGTCTGGCCGGCTCTGGCGATGCCGCCCCTGGCGAGGCCGGCGTACCAGGGGATGAAGCCGAGGAACATCGAGATCAGGGCCACGTACGCGAAGCCGGCGAGGGCGGGGGCGGTCGGCGCGACGGGGGTGGTGACGACCAGGATCGCGCTGATCACGGCGGTCACGGGGAGGGAGAGGACGAGGGCGTGGCTGATCACCTGCCAGCCGGGGGTCGTCCTGGTCAGGCGGCCGCCTTCGGTGTAGCCGAGCGCGGCTGACAGGAGGGCGCCGACCAGGAGCAGGTCGGGCCAGGCGGCGCCGTCCTGGCCCCGGGTGAGGGTGAACGCGAGGATCGCGGCGGCGCCGGCGGCGCAGGCGGCCCAGAACAGGGGGCGGGGGCGTTCGCCTGCCCGTACGACGGCGCAGGCGGCGGTGGCGGCGGGGAGCAGGGCGATGACCACGGCGGCGTGGGAGGTGCTGGCGCCCAGGTCGAGGGCGAGGCCGCTGAAGACCGGGAAGCCGAAGACGACGCCCAGGGAGATCACGGCGTACGCGGGCCAGTGAGGGCGGGGCGGGAGGAGGGGGATGCGGGCGGCTTTCAGGCAGATCAGCGCGATGACGCCGGCCACGGCGGCGCGGCCGATGGCGACCAGCCAGGGGTCGAAGCCGCGCATCGCGTAGACGGTGCCGGGGAAGCTGCCGGAGAAGGCCAGGACGCCCAGGAAGGCCAGGATCGTCCCTTGGCGGGCGCGCGTGACGGGCCCGCTGGTGGTCCCTGTGGAGGCGCGGTGTGGGTCATCGGGGCCGTTCGACGTACCGGTCCCCTGGGAGGTGGTGGCAAGAGATGCGGGCGCGTTGCCTCTGAGGGTGCCGCCGGATGCGGCGACGGTCCCCGCGAGGGTGGTGGGAGGGTGCGTGCGCGAACTGCCGGTCCCTCTGACGGTGTCGCGAGACGAGGCGCTGGTCCCGTCGGGAGGGCGGGGAGTGGGCGCGGGCGCGCCGGCGGCCCTTTCGGAGGTGGCGGGCCGAGATGCGGCGCTGATCCTCCCAGGGGTCGTAGGAGGGGGCGCGGGCGCGCTGGCGGTGCCCTTGGAGGGGGTGGTGCCGTGAGGTGCGGTGATGGTCTCTTCGGGGGTGGGGGGTGGGAGTGCTACTGCGGGGTGGGCGATAGCGCTATCCTTGTCTTTCATGTCCAACGATAGCAGTATTGCTCAGATTGCTGCGATACTGCGCGAAGAGGCTGCCCGGCTGGGGCCTGGTGCGCGGCTTCCGTCCAGCCGGGAGATCATGCGGCGGCACAACGTCAGCCCCGTGACGGTCTCGCGCGCCATCGGCCAGCTCGCCGCCGAAGGGCGGGTGGTGTCGCGTCCGGGCAGTGGCGCGTTCGTGGCGCCACGCCAGGCCGTCCGCGGGCAGGATCCCGTGGACCTGTCCTGGCAGACGGTCGCCCTCGGCGACCGGGTCGTGGACGACGGGCCGGTGGCGGCGCTGCTCGCCCAGCCGCCCGAGGAGGTCGTGCCGCTGACCGGCGGCTACCTGAACCCTGAGCTGAGACCGGACAGGCAGCTCGCGGCGGCGGCCGCGCGGGCGGCACGCCGTCCGGACGTGTGGGCCGTGCCGCCGCTCAACGGCCTGCACGAGCTGCGCGGCTGGTTCGCCCGGCAGGCCGGGGGTGACGTGACGGCGGCGGACGCGCTGATCGTCAGCGGCGGCCAGGCGGCGCTGACGCACGCGTTGAGGGCGCTGGCGGCCCCCGGCACGCCGGTGCTGGTCGAGACTCCCACCTACCCGGGAGCGCTGGCGGCGGCCAAGGCGGCCGGGCTGCGGGCCACGGCCGTGCCGATGGACCGTGACGGCGTACGGCCGGACCTGCTGGCCGAGGCGTTCGCCGTCACCGGCGCGCGGGTGTTCTTCTGCCAGCCCACCCTGCACAATCCCACGGGCGCGACGTTGCCCCCGGACCGGCGTGCGCAGGTGCTGGAGGTGGCCAGGGCGGCGGGGGCGTTCGTGATCGAGGACGACTACGCCCGCTACCTGACCCCCGCCGCTCCCCCGTCGCTGGCCTCCATGGACGCGCACGGCACCGTCGTCAACGTGGGCTCGCTGACCAAGATCCTTTCCCCCAGCCTGAGGGTGGCGGCGGTCGTGGCCCGTGGGCCGGCCGCGCACCGGCTGCGGGCCGCCCAGCTGGTCGAGTCGTTCTTCGTGGCGCGGCTGTTGCAGGAGACGGCGCTGGAGTTCGTGGGCTCGTCGGCCTGGGGCAGGCATCTGGGCGCCGTCCATGCCGAGATCGCCGCCAGGCGGGACGCGCTCGCGGCGGCGCTGGCGGCCCACGTCCCGGGGGCGGAGGTGCATCTGATGCCGATCGGCGGTCTGCACCTGTGGCTGCGGCTGCCTCCGGAGGTGGACGAGAACGCGCTGGTCGAGGCGGCCAGGCGGCACGGGACGTTGGTGAGCCCGGGGCGCATGTACTACCCGTCGGAGCCGCCGGGCCCGCGGATCAGGGTGACGCACATGGCCGCCGCCAACCTGCAGGGCCTGACCGAGGGGGTGCGAAGACTCGGACGGGCGCTGGACTCGCAGGTCCAGTGATTGGACACTCGATGCAGTGCGGGGCCGGGGGCGGGCGGGCCGATGACCGCGCCACGCCGGTCGGGCCGAGGCCGTCGCGGTGGTCGACGTCGCTTGGGAGCGGCTCAAGATCTGTGCGGGAGCAGGGCGGGTGGGAACATGTCAGCGGGCGTTCATCGACACGTCCGGGAATCGTTCGCGCTCATGGTGTTCGATGCGGGTATGCGCTGACCGCACCAAGACACGCGCTTACCGGGCGAGGAAGCGGGGTTCGCGTCGTCTCCAAGGCTCAAACACCGATACGGTGTAACTCGTGCCTTGTGGCACGAACGGCAGGCGAAGGAGCGGGCCGAGATGGCAGACGTAGGCGTCCGGGCGGCCCGGCGCGAGGATGTTCTTCAGGTTGCGAATACTCAGATCCGCGCCTGGCGCTACGGATATCGGGAGTTCCTCCCGGAAGGCCCACTCGAGCAGATGACGGGGCCGGCGGCCGAGAAGATGTGGCTGCGCCAGTGGGACGAGGCGATCGTCGCCCCGCCCAGCCCCACGCACCGGGTGCTGGTCGCGGTGGAGACCATCCTCGACACCGAGGGCTTCCCCGCCCTGGGCGCGGGCGGCAGCGCGGCGCTGACGACCCCGCGCGGCGGCGAGCGCGTGGTGGGGCTGGCCTCGCATGCCCCCGCCGAGGATCCCGACCTGGATCCCAGCAGGGTCGCCGAGATGCTGACGCTGCTGGTCGACCCCGACTTCGTCCGCCGCGGCCACGGCAGCCGCCTGCTCAACGCCACCGTCGACTACCTGCGTGAGGACGGCTTCCGCCAGATCGTCACCTGGGTGTTCGCCGACAACTACGCGGTGCTCGGCTTCCTGGAGTCGGCCGGCTGGGGCGAGGACATGGCCGAACGCGTCCTCGACATGGGCCGTCCGATCCGCATGGTCAGGCTCACCACGGATATCAGCTAGAGGTTCGACAGCATGGCTACCCCCGGTCAGTGGATCGCGGGCGCGCGCCCGCGCACCCTTCCCAACGCCGTAGTCCCCGTCATGGTCGGTACGGGCGTGGCGGTCGGCGACGGCGGATTCGTCTGGTGGCGCGCGGTCCTGGCACTGCTCGTGGCGCTGTCCCTGCAGATCGGCGTCAACTACGCCAACGACTACAGCGACGGCATCCGCGGCACCGACGACCAGCGCGTCGGCCCGATGCGGCTCGTGGGCTCGCGGGCGGCGACGCCCCGGCAGGTGCTGACGGCGGCGCTGGGCTGCTTCGCGGTCGCGGCGGTGCTCGGGCTCGTGCTGGTGGTCGTGACGCGGGCGTGGTGGATCCTGCTGGTGGGGGTCGCGTGCATCGCGGCGGCCTGGTTCTACACCGGCGGCAAGCGTCCCTACGGCTACCGCGGGCTCGGTGAGCTGGCCGTCTTCGTGTTCTTCGGCGTGGTCCCGGTCATGGGCACCGCGTACGTGCAGACCGAGCAGCTGAGCTGGACGGCCTTCCTCGCCTCGATCCCGGTGGGCCTGCTGTCGTGCTCGATGCTGGTGGTCAACAACCTGCGCGACGTCCAGACGGACGGCACGTCGGGCAAGCGCACCCTGGCCGTGGTGCTGGGCGCCGAGCGCACCCGGGCGCTGTACGTGTTGTGCCAGGTGGTGCCGTTCGTCGTGGCGCTGGCGATGATCGCGGTCACGCCGTGGGCGGCGCTCGCGGCGCTGGCCGCGCCGCTCGCGGTCACCCCGATCAGGACCGTGCTGGGCAAGGCGGTCGGGCCGGCGCTGATCGCGGTCCTGCAGCAGACGGGCAAGCTCCAGATGGCGTACGGGCTGCTGTTCGCGGTCGGCTTGGCGATCACTTTGTAGCCAGGGCACAACTACCCCCCGGTACGCTCGTATGTCTGGATAAATCACCAGGTCATCCCCCTACGGTTCACTGTGTGCGCACACACCAGCGACCCTCAGGAGGGGCCATGGAACAACGCGGGATCGAACTGGTCTCGGCCGGCGAAAGGTACGGCCGCCCGCGTGACCTGCTTTTCCTCTGGTCCGGGACGACGATGGGCATCTTCACCCTCGTCTACGGCATCACCATCGTGGCGGCGTTCCAGCTCAGCTTCACGCAGGCGGTCATCGCGATCGTCATCGGCAACCTGTTGTCCTTCCCGCTGGTCGGCCTGACCAGCCTGCAGGGCCCGGCCACCGGCACCTCCACCATGGCGGTCTCCAGGGCCGCCTACGGCCCCAAGGGCGCCCGTGCGCTCAGCTTCTTCGGCTGGCTGAACATGGTGGGCTTCGAGGCCGGCGGCATGGTGCTCATCACGTTCGCGGCGCTGTCGCTGCTGGAGCAGGCCGGGGTGAGCGACCAGGGGCTCGGCCTCAAGATCGTGGTCATCCTGGTGGCCGCGGCGATCCAGCTCGTGCTGCCGCTGATCGGGCACGCCGCGGTGATGAAGGCGCAGAAGTACTTCACCTGGGTGTTCGTCGTGCTGTTCGGCCTGATGGCGATCCTGATCGCGCCCAAGGTGCAGCTCGGTGGCGGCGGCGGGTCGGCGGACTTCGCCACGTTCACGATGGCGATCGCGATGATCATGTCGGCGGGCGGGCTGTCATGGGGGCCGCTGGGCGGCGACTACTCCCGCTACCTGCCGGCGAACTCCTCCAAGAAGGCGGTCTTCGGCTACGCGGCCCTCGGCGGGTTCGTCCCGTACGTGCTGCTGATGACGCTCGGGGCGGCCGTGGCGACCGTGGTCAAGGACAACACCGACCCGATCTCGGGGCTGCCGAGCGCGCTGCCGCAGTGGTTCGTGGTGCCGTACCTGCTGCTGGCGATCGTGTCGCTGTTCGCGGTCAACACCACCGACCTGTACTCCTCGGGGCTGAACCTGCAGGCGGCCGGGATCAAGGTCAAGCGCTGGGTGGCGGTCGTGGGCGACCTCGTGCTCTGCGTGATCATCACGTTCGTGGCGGTGACCTCGAACAACTTCAACACCATGCTCAACAACTTCCTCGCGCTGCTGATCATCTGGCTGGCGCCCTGGGCCGGGGTCTACCTCACCGACTGGCTGCGCAGGAGGGGACGCTACGACGCCGAGGCGCTGTTCGACGAGCAGGCGCCCGGCCAGGTCCGGTGGCCGGCGATCATCGCGCAGGTCCTGGGCATGGTGGCGGCGGCCCTGTGGATCAACTCGGCCGTCTTCGTCGGGCCGCTGTCGGAGGCGACCGGCGGCAGCGACTTCAGCATCTTCGCGGGCTTCCTGGTGGCGGGCGCGGCGTACGCGCTGCTCGTGCCCCGGCCCGCCGTACGGACTGTGGAGGCATGATGGACCGCGACCTGCTGGACGTGGCGTACGGGCGGCGGCCCGCGGACACGATCATCACGGGCGGCACGCTCGTCAACGTGCTGACCGGCGAGCTCTATCCGGCCGAGATCGGCATCGTGGGCGGCCGGATCGCCGCCGTCGAGCCGGTGCTGGAGCGCGGCCCGGACACCGAGGTCATCGATGCCCAGGGCGGTTACCTGGTGCCCGGCCTGATCGACGGGCACCTGCACATCGAGTGCAGCAAGCTGTCGGTCACCAGCTTCGCCGACCTGGTGGTGCCGTTCGGCACGACGAGCGTGGTGTCGGGGCTGGACCAGATCCTCGTGGCCGAGGGACTGCCGGGCGTACGGCGTTTCCTGGACGAGTCGGCGGCGACCGGCATGCGAATCTGGTGGGGTGCACCCGCCAAGGCGCCCTACACCGTGCCGGAGTCGACCGTCGGGCACCCGTTCGGCCCGGCTGAGCACAGGATCGCCCACGAATGGCCGGAATGTGTGGGTATCTGGGAGACCGTCCAGGAGATGGTGGAACACTCCGATCCCGCCGTCATGGAGGCCCTCGACCTGGCCCGGGAGCGGCGGCTGCCGGTGTTCGGCTGCGCGCCGCTGTCCGACCCGCGCCGGATCAGCGGGCTGGCGGCCGCCGGGGTGCGGCTGGACCACGAGTCGTACTCGCACGAGGAGATGCTGGAGAAGCTGCGCCGCGGCATGTACGGCATCATCCGCGAGTCGTCCGTCGCCCACTTCCTCGACGAGAACATCAAGGCCGTGGCCCTGGCCGGCTCCCGCAGGCTGGCGTTCTGCACCGACGACGTGCACGCCGCCGACGTGCTGGCGGGCGGGCACATGGACAAGCTCGTCCGGATGGCGATCGCGGCGGGGGTCGACCCGGTGACGGCGATCCAGATGGCCACGGTGAACTGCGCGGAGATGTACCGCATCGACCACCTGGTGGGCAGCCTGTCCCCTGGCCGGTTCGCGGACGTGCTGATCGTGGACTCGCTGGAGGACTTCCGGGTCCGCGAGGTGATCGCCAAGGGCGTGCCCGCCGCCAGGGACGGCCGGATGGTCACGCCGACGCCCGCCCCCGAGCGCGGCCCGGTGCGGCCGTTCCCGATCGAGCCGGTCACCGCCGACGACCTGGTGCTGCGGGCCGAGGGCGACCAGGCGACCGTGCTGACCCTGGGGTTCACCGAGCAGGTCTTCGTCCGCCGGCGGCGTGACGTGACGCTGCCGGTGGCCGACGGCGTCGTGGAGCCGTCCGTGGAGCAGGACGCCCTGCTCGTCACGGTCGTCGAGCGCTACGGCAAGACCGGCAACAAGCCGGTCGCCATGGTCAGCGGCATGGGCCTGCGGGCCGGCGCGATCGCCACCAGCGCCGCCCCCGACGACAACAACATCATCTGCGTGGGCGCCTCCCGCGAGGACATGGCGCTGGCCGTCAACACCGTCGCCGAGCAGGGCGGCGGCCAGGCCGTGGTGGTGGACGGCGAGGTGCGGGCGCTGCTGCCGCTGCCGGTCGGCGGCATCGTCTCCGACCTGCCCGCCGCCGAGATGGCGGTGCTGGAGGAGCGGCTGGACGACCTGGCCCGCGAGCTGGGCTGCACGCTGCCGGCGCCGCTGATGTACCTGTTCTTCCTGTCGATCACCGCGATCCCCGACTACGCCGTCACCGACCTCGGGCTGGTCGACTGCGTACGGCTCGAGGTCGTCGACCCCATCCTCACGGAGGTTTGATCATGAAGGACTTCATCGCCGGGCTGCCCAAGTGCGAGCTGCACCTGCACATCGAGGGCACGCTGGAGCCCGAGCTCAAGTTCGACCTGGCCCGCCGGAACGGTCTCGCGCTGCCCTACGCCTCGGTCGAGGAGATGCGGGCCGCCTACTCCTTCGACGACCTGCCGTCCTTCCTCAAGGTCTACTACGAGGGCATGCAGGTGCTGCGCACCGAGCCCGACTTCTATGATCTGGCCATGGCCTACCTGCGCAAGGCCGCCGAGCAGAACGTGCGCTACGCCGAGATCTTCTTCGACCCGCAGGCGCACACCTCGCGCGGGGTGCCGTTCGACGTGGTGATCCGGGGCCTGCGGCGGGCGCTGATCGACGCCGACCGGCAGCTCGGGGTGCGGGCCCAGCTCATCATGTGCTTCCTGCGCGACTTCCAGGCCGAGTACGCGATGGCGACCCTGCTGGAGTCGCTGCCGTACAAGGAGTGGATCGTCGGCATCGGCCTGGACTCCGACGAGAAGGGCAACCCGCCGGCCAAGTTCGCCGCCGTGTACGAGCGGGCCCGGCAGGAGGGCTACCTGCTGACCATGCACTGCGACGTCGACCAGGACAACTCGATCGAGCACATCCGCCAGGCGATCGAGGAGATCGGCGTCGACCGCGTCGACCACGGCGTCAACATCCTGGAGGACCAGCGGCTGGTCGACCTGGTGCTGGCCCGCGGCATCGGCCTGACCTGCTGCCCGATCTCCAACGGGTACGTCACCGACTCCATGAAGTCCGAGGGCATCCGCAAGCTCATGGAGCTCGGCGTGCGGGTGACGGTCAACTCCGACGACCCGGCGTACTTCGACGGGTACGTGAGTGAGAACCTGGTGGCGTTGCAGGGCGAGCTGCAGCTGACCCGGGAGGAGCTGGCCCAGCTGGAGCGCAACGCGTTCGAGATCACCTGGCTGCCGCGCCACCTGAAGGACGCCTACCTGGCCGAGATCGACGGCTACCTCGCCTGACAAAATCCCCCGGCGGGGCGGGCTTAGAACCCCGCTGGAGGGGCAGGCTGTCTGGTCGCAGGCGTGAGCCGCAGCCAAGCGCGAGGGATTTGTTGAACAGGACCGCTGTTCCGGCCGGAGTCGACGAGTTCGAACGGGCGCTGGCACGGAGTGTCGTCGTCGCCGCCCGCGCGATGCCCGACTCTCCGCTGGTCAGCGTGACGTTGTGCACCGAGCGTGGCATCCGCTCGGCGGCGTGCGCGCATGCCCGCGCCAGGGTGCTCGACGGCCTGCAGTCGTCGGCCGGGCGGGGGCCGAGCTTCGACGCGATCGAGACCGGCCGTCCGGTCACGGCGGCCGGTCTCGCGGCCGACGAGACCCGCTGGGGAGCCTTCTGCCCGGTGCCGCACGGGGTCCGCAGCCTGCACGCCGAGCCGCTGATCTCCCAGGGACGGCTGCTGGGCACGCTGAACCTCTACTCGGCCGGCGTAAACGGCTTCGCCGCCCGCACGCACGCGGCGGCCGAGGTGGGCGCCGCGCTGGTCGGCGTGCTGTTCGACGTGGCGATCGACGCGGCCCGCACGCGGGAGGTGGCGGCGCAGCTCAAGGAGGCACTCGGCACGCGCCCGGTCATCGACCAGGCCCTCGGGATCGTCATGGCGCAGCGCCGCTGCACCGCGCACCAGGCGTTCGAGATCCTGCGCAACGTCTCCCAGGACCGCAACCTCAAGGTGCACCACGTCGCGGCGACGATCGTGCGGTCGGTGAGCGGCGGCCCGCCGCAGCGGCCCCGGTTCGACGATCCGCCGCCTCCCGGCGACCAGGGACACCCGGCATAATCACCGCATGCCCTCCTTTCTCGCGCACGACGGGACCGAGCTGGCCTACCACGTACACGGGACGGGCGAGCCGCTGGTGTGCCTGCCTGGCGGCCCGGGCCGCGCCTCCCGCTACCTCGGCGACCTCGGCGGCCTGCCCCGGCGGCTGATTCTGCTGGACGGCCGGGGCACCGGCGACTCGGCGATCCCGGCCGACCCCGGGACGTACCGGTGGGACCGGCTGGCCGAGGACGTCGAGGCGCTGCGGGAGCATCTGGGACTGGCCCGGATGGACCTGCTGGCCCACTCGGCGGGCGCGAACGTGGCCGTCCGGTACGCCGGGCTGCATCCGGCCCGCGTGAGATCCCTGTGCCTGGTCACGCCCTCGTCGGTCGCCGTGGGCCTCCCGCCGACGGAGGAGGACTGGCAGGCCGGTCTGGACCTGCGCCAGGACGAGCCGTGGCACCCCGCCGCCCTGGCCGCCTTCCTGGCCGACGAGGGCGTGGAACGCCACCGCTTCTTCTACGGCCCCTGGACCGAGCAGACGGCCTCGCACGCGGCCGGTGCCGAGGAGGAGTGCGCCGAGGCCGCGGCGGACGGCTTCTACGCGCCGTCCCCGGTGACGCCCGAGGAGGTCAGGGCCGGGCTGGACACGCTGGACGCGCCGGCGCTGCTGCTGACCGGCGACCTGGACGCCCACCCCTGCCGCCTGTCCGCGCCGGCCTTCGCCGCCCTGTTCCGCGACGCCACCCCGGTGACGCTGCCCGGCGCCGGGCACTTCCCATGGGTGGACGACCCGGCCGCGTTCGTCTCCGCGGTGTCCGGCTTCCTGGACAAGGTGGCCTGACGCGCAGGGCATGATGGGGGTGGACGCCGGGACAGGAAGGACTCACCACGTGCGGCAGGAACTCGCGTTGACCAACGGGCAGGCCGCCGGGGTGCGCGGCGCGCTGGCCGGCAACCTGCGCGGCACACGGCTGGCCCGCGGGTTCAGCGTCCGCGAGCTGGCCGAGCTGACCGGGGTGAGCAAGGCGCTGATCTCGCAGATCGAGCGCGGGGTGGCCAATCCGACGATCGAGGTGCTGACGCGGCTGGCGGCGGCGCTGGAGCTGACGTTCGCCGAGCTGACCCGCACCCACCTGCCCGAGCCCGAGGTGCTGCGCAGGGGCGAGGGCATGCCGGTCACCGTGGGCGACACGACCGTGCGCAGCCTGTTCGCCACGGCCGACCGGCGGCGGTTCGAGCTGGCCGAGGGCGATCTGCCGCCGCTGACGCGCAGCGCCAGGAGCGCCCACGGGCACGGGTCCGTGGAGCACGCCTACGTGGTGTCCGGCGAGGTGACGGTCGAGAGCGACACGTGGTCGGTGCGGCTGGCCGAGGGTGACGCCGTCCGGTTCGGGGCCGAGGTCGACCACGTCTACGCCACCGGCGAGCGCGGCTGCCGGGTGCTCACGCTGATCTCCTACGACTAGCCGGGCCAGCGGCTGCTTCCGTCGGGCACGCTGGCCAGCAGTTCGCGGGTGTAGGGGTGCGCGGGGGCGTCCAGCACCCGGTCCACGTCGCCGGTCTCGACGCACTCGCCGGCCCGCAGCACGTACAGGCGGTCGGCGAGCTGGCGGACGACGGCCAGGTCGTGGGTGATGAACAGCAGGCCCATGCCCAGGCGTTCCCTGAGCCCGGCGAGCAGGGTGAGCACCTGCGCCTGCACGGAGACGTCCAGGGCGGAGACGGGCTCGTCGCAGACCAGCAGGCGGGGCTCGCCGGCCACGGCGCGGGCGATGGCCACGCGCTGCCGCTCGCCGCCCGACAGGCCGGCCGGGCGCTTGCGGGCGAGTGCGGGGTCGAGGCCCACCAGGCGCAGCAGCGCGCCGACGTCCGTGGGGCGTCCCTCGGCGGCGAGGGCCTCCTTGAGCGTCGCCCCGACGGTACGCGCCGGGTTGAGCGTCGAGTACGGGTCCTGGAAGATCATCTGCGTGGTCCGGCGGGCCTGGCGCACGGCCTGGCGGGACATGCGGGCGTGGTCGGAGCAGTCGAGCCCGTCGAGGGTGATGACGCCCGCGTCGGGGCGTTCCAGGCCGGTGACGCAGCGGGCCAGCGTGGTCTTGCCCGACCCAGACTCGCCGACGACGGCCACGACCTCGCCCGGCGCCACGGTCAGGTCCACGCCCGCCAGGGCCGGACGCGACCCGCCCGCGTAGGTCTTGCGCAGGCCCGCGACCTCCAGCAGGGGCTTGGCGGCGGTGCGCGGCGGCGACGGCACGCCCTGCGGGGGCGGCGGCGCGGCGGGCAGCGCGGCGGCCCGTACGCAGGCCGACAGGCGCGCCTGCCCGCCCGGCACGGCGACCAGGCCGGGCACGCCCGTCCGGCACTCCTCCACCGCGTACGCGCACCGGTCGGCGAACCCGCAACGCCCGGCGACCGCGTCGTGGGCCGGCACCGAGCCCGGCACGGACGGGATGACCGGCAGCCGCCGGTCGGCGGGCGGCTCGGCGGCCAGCAGCGCCCGCGTGTACGGATGCCGCTGCTCCTGCCGCAGCTCGGCGGCCCGCCCGACCTCCATGACCCGGCCCGCGTACATGACCACGACCCGGTCGCACATCGAGAAGGCCAGGCGCAGGTCGTGGGTGATGAGCAGGAACGTCATGTCCCGTTCGCGCTGGATGCGGCGGATGAGGGCGAGGACCTCCCGCTGCGTGGTGGCGTCGAGGGCGGTGGTCGGCTCGTCGGCCAGCAGGATGCGCGGCGCGGCGGCCAGCGCGCAGGCCAGGCCCACCCGCTGCCGCATGCCGCCCGAGAGCTGGAACGGGTACCGTCCGGCCACCTCGCCGGGCAGCCCCACCTCGGCCAGCAGCCTCGGCACCTCGGTCTTAGGGTCGGCGCCCTCGGGCAGGCCGTCGGCGATCTGCTTCCCGGCCCGGCGCAGCGGGTTGAGCAGCGTGAACGGGTCCTGCATGAGCAGCGAGACCGTGCCGCCGCGCTGCCGTCGCCTGGCCTTGGAGTCGTCGTCGACCCGCCGCCCGTCGATCTCGACCAGGCCGGTGGACTCCAGGCCGGCGGGCAGCAGCCCGAGCAGCGCCCGCACGGTCAGCGACTTGCCCGAGCCGGACTCGCCCACGATCGCCACCGACTCACCGGCCGCGACCTCGAAGGACACCTGCGACAGCAGCGTACGGCCGGTGTCCGGCTGCCGTACGGTCAGGTCCGCGACCCGCAGCATGGTCACCGCGCCCTCCGCTCGAAGCGTTCGTGCAGCCAGTCGCCCACCAGGTTGAGCGCCGCTGCGGTGACGATCACCGCCAGGCCGGGCGCGATGACCGCCCACGGGTTGGCCAGGAGCTGGGTGCGGTTGTCGGCCAGCGTGCGCCCCCAGTCGGGCGAGCCGGCGGGCACGCCCAGCCCGAGGAACGACAACGACGACAGCGACACCAGGGCGAAGGCGAAGTTCAGGAAGGCCGAGGCCAGGCTGACGGGCACGATGTTCGGCCAGATGTGCCGGGTCATGATCCGCCAGGACGACAGGTTCTTGAGCAGCGCCGCCTCGACGTAGGGCCGGTGCCGCTGCTCCAGGACCGCGCCGCGCACCACCCGCGTGTCGGTGGGCGCGAACAGCACGACCAGCACGGCGACGGCCAGGCCGTAGCCGCCGCCGAGCACGCCCGCCACGACGATGGCGACCAGCAGCGCGGGCAGCGAGAACATCAGGTCGGCCCAGCGCATGACCAGGGTGTCCGTCCAGCCGCCGAAGTAGCCGGCGGCCAGGCCGAGCAGGTTGCCGATCAGCATGGATCCGGCCGCCACGGCGAACGCCCCCGGCACGGCGGTGCGCGCGCCCGCGACCAGCAGGCTCAGCACGTCGCGGCCGAGGTCGTCGGTGCCGAGCGGGTGGCCGGGGCCCGGCATGGAGATGCCGGTCATCAGGTCCTGGGCGGTGGCGCCGGGGACCAGCCAGGGGGCGAACGCGGCGGCGGCCACGACGAGCACGAGCACGGCCAGGGCCAGCGGCACCGCGAGCGGGAACCGGGGGACGAGGGCCCGCCTCCGCGTGCGGCCCGGCGCGGTCATGACGCACCCCCGCCGAGCCGTACGCGGGGGTCGGCCACCGAGTAGGCGACGTCCACCAGCAGGTTGACGGCGGCGATCAGCAAGGTGAGCAGCAGCGCGAGCGCCTGCACCACCGGCACGTCCTTGAACGTGACCGAGTCGACCAGCAGCGACCCCAGCCCCGGCAGCGCGAACGTGACCTCCACCAGCACGGTCCCGGCGAGCATGCCGGTGACGACGAGCCCGGCCGCGGTCAGGACGGGCACCAGCGAGTTGCGCATGGCGTAGCCGAGCACGACGGGCGCGCTCAGGCCGCGGGCGCGGGCGAAGACCACGTAGTCCTGGTCGAGCTCGCGCACGAGCGCGGCCCTGCTGAAGCGGAGCAACATCCCGGCCGCCCCCGCCGCGAGCGCGACGGCGGGCAGCGTCAGGTGCCACAGCTCGCTCGCGAACCCCTCCCCCGTGCCGTAGACGGGGAACCAGCCGAGCCCCAGCGCGAACACCACGAGCAGCAGCAGGCCGACCGCGAACGGCGGCGCGCTCAGCCCCACCACTCCGGCGGTCACCACCAGGCGGTCGCTGGCCCGGCCCTTGCGCAGCGCGCCCAGCACGCCCAGCGGCAGGCCGATCAGCGCGGCCAGGAGCGTGCCGTAGCCGGTCAGGACGAGCGTGCGCGGCAGGCGTTCGCCGAGCATGTCGGCGACGGGCTGCCCGGTCCTGATGGAGGTGCCGAGGTCGCCGCCGAGCACGCCGCCGAGCCAGCGCAGGTACTGGACGGCGACGGGGTCGTCGAGGTGGTAGCGGGCGCGCAGGGCGGCGATCGTCTCGGCGGTGGCCGGACGGGTGCCGAGCAGGGTCTGCTGGATGTCGCCCGGGGCCAGGTAGAGCAGGCCGAACACGCCCGCCGACAGCAGCAGCACGACGGCGGCGGTGCCCGCGGACCTGCGCAGCAGGAACCCGGCCCAGCCCATCACAACACCCCGCCCCCGGTCAGCCAGCCGATCACGCGCTGTGCCGCGTCCCTGCGGTGGGCGGGCTCGACCAGCTCGTGACCCTCCCGAGGGTAGAGGACCAGTTGAGTGCTCACGCCCGCCGCCGACCAGGCACGATAGAGCTGTTCCGCCTGTCCCGGAGGGGTGGTGCGGTCGCGCTCGCCGTGCAGGATCAGGGTCGGGGTGGCGGCCTTGGCGGCGTGGTGGACGGGTGAGCGGGCGGCCAGGCGCTCGCGTCCCTCGGCGGTGGCCGGGTCGGCCCCGGCGTGGTAGAGCGGGTCGAAGCCGCCCGCGAGGTTGCTGGCGGTCGAGAAGCTCAGCCAGTCACTCACGCCGGACATGACGACGGCGGCGCGGAAACGGTCCGTGCGGGTGACGGCCCAGGCGGTCAGGTAGCCGCCGTAGCTCAGGCCCATGATCGCGACGCGGTCCGGGTCGGCGACGCCGGTGGCGACCAGGTGGTCCACGCCGGCCAGCACGTCGTCGAGGTCCGCCTCGCCGGCCTGGCCGATGACCGCGCGGGCGTAGTCCTGGCCGCGGCCGCTGCTGCCCCTCGGGTTCGGCAGCAGGACGGCGGCGCCGGCGTGCGCGAGCGGCACGGCCAGCTGGTTGGACTCGGCGGGGGCGAACGAGCTGGACCACAACCAGGTGGGCCCGCCGTGCACCATGACGACCAACGGCCTGGGCCCGGCTCCGTGCTCAGGGGTGGTGTCTCCGTGCTCAGGGGTGGTGAGGAGCAGGCCGCTGACCGGGAGGCCGTCGCGGCCCGTCCAGGTGGTCTCCTCCTGGTGGACCGCCAGTTCGGCCAGCCCGGCGTTGAGCGCGGTGACCGGACGCCACTCGCCCTCCCCGAGGACGGCCACGGCGACCTCGGGGGGCAGCTCAGGGCTCTCCCAGCAGGCCGCGGCCACGATGCCGGCGCGGTCCACGGACAACGAGGGCTGGCCGTCGCGGCCGCCCAGCGTCCCGCGGGCCGTCCAGCGGCTCAGCACGCGGCCGTCGGCGGCGTCGAGCACCCCGCCGTGGACGCCGGTGCCCGACCAGCCGGTGAACCAGAGCGTCTGGTCGTCCAGCCAGCCGAGGTCGGTGACGTCGTCCAGCTCGCCCAGGTACGCCACCTCCCCCGTGACCAGGTCGGCGCGCAGGACGCGGCCCGAGACGATCGACAGCCCCTCGACCACCACGGCCGTCCGCCCGCCCGGGGCCAGCCGGGGCCGGCTGAGCTGCCAGGACGTGCGGTGCAACGTCCGCACCTCGCCGTCCTCGACCAGGTCGAGCCGGGGCCGGTAGTAGCCGGCGGGGGTCTCGTCCTCCGAGGTCACCGCGAGGGCGCGGCGGTCGCGCCAGTCGGCGTCCCACACGGTCAGGCCGGGCAGCACGATCTCGTGCGGACGGTCGTCGCCGAGCTCGAACCAGGCCAGGCGGCGCAGCCGTCCGCCCGGCGTGAGCACGAACGGGTCGGACTCGTCGGGCACGCGCAGGCCCAGGTGGCTGCCGTCGCGGTCGCTGCCGGGGTCGGCCAGCCGGACCAGGACGGTGCCGTCCTCGCCGGGGATCAGGTCCTCGATCTCGCCGTCCACGCGGGCCCGCCAGCCCTCGACGGCCAGCTCCGACGGGGACGGCGTGCGCAGCAACCGTCCGTCGGGGAGCCACCGGACCGGGCCCTGGCAGTCGCCCACGGCCTCCAGGACGCCGTCGAGCGTGACGACGTGCGCGACGCCGTCGATCACGCAGGCGACGCGGTCGCCGTCGGGGTGCAGCGACACCGACTCGGGATACCGCACCCCGGCCAGCGCCTGGTGCACGTCGAGGGGGTCGGTCGTTCGGGACGCAGCCTGCCGGGCGTCGAGGGGGTCGGTCGGCCGGGGCGCGGCCGGGCGCGCGTCGGTGGGGTCGGTCATCAGCGTGCGGCCACCTTCGTCGCCCACGGGCCGACGAAGAAGTAGGGGCCGAAGCCCTCGGCGGCGACCGCCTTGCCGAACGCGGTGGCCGCCTCACCCCACCACAACGGCTGGTACGGCACGTCCGCCGCCGCCCTGACCAGCGCCTGGCCGAGCAGTTTGCCCCGGGCGGCGTCGTCGGTGCCCGCCTTGGCCTGGTCCAGCAGGCCGGTCACCTCGGCGTTGTCGTACTCGGCGATGTTGGTGCCGTTCTCGCCGACGGCGCCGCCGTGCAGGAGCTGCTGGATGTACTCGGCGGGGTCGCCGGTGGTGGCGAAGTACCAGCCGAGGTAGATCCCGGAGGCGTGCTTGCCGAGGTCGGCGATCCACTGTTCGAGCGGCACCTCCTTGACCTCCAGCGTGATGCCGATGGTCTTGAGGTTCTCGGCCAGGGTGAGCGCCGCCCGGCCGAGCTGCGGGCCGCTGCTGGGGTACGTGAGCGTGTCGGCGAACCCCTGCGGCGTGGCCGACTTCGCCAGCTCGGCCTTGGCCTGGGCCAGGTCGAAGCCGTACTGGGGGATGGACGCGTACAGGGCGGTGACCGCGGCCTCGTCCAGCACGCCGCCCCACTGGGCCGGGTCCGGGACGGCGGTGGCGACCTTGCCGTGGCCGCGCAGCACGCTCTTGACGATGCCCTCCCGGTCCACGGCGTGGGCGACGGCCCGGCGCACGTGGACGTCGTCCCAGGGCTTCTTGGCCGTGTTGAAGGCCAGCGTGACCAGCGAACGGTCGCCCGCGGTCAGCACCTGGGCGCCGGGCACCGCCTTCCACTGGTCGATCTGCTCGGCGGGGACGTTGAGCGCGACGTCCACGTTGTCGCCGCGCATGGCCAGCAGCCGGGTGGACTCCTCGGGGATGAAGTCGATCCTGATCTGCCGGAAGGCGGGCTTGCCACCCCGGTAGGAGTCGTTGCGCTCCAGCGTGACGTGCGAGTCGGGGGCGAACTCGGCCACCTTGTACGGCCCCGTCCCCAGCAGCTTGCCCTCCGGCGTGCCGATGCGCTCGCCGGTGGCCTGGATGAACTTCTCGCTGGTCACCAGCAGCGTGCCGGGCGTGGGCACCCACGCGAACGCCGCGTCGGGGCTCTTGAGCTTGATCGTCACCTCGGCGTCGCCGGTCGCCTCGATCGAGTCCACGTTGGCGTAGGCGTAGGCGAAGGCGGTGGTCGAGCCCTTCTTCGCGTGCAGGTTCAGGCTGGCGACCACGTCGGCGGCGGTCAGCGGGCTGCCGTCGGAGAAGGTCACGCCGCCGCGCAGCTTGTAGACGTAGGTGGTGGCGTCCTTCCTGGCCCAGGACTCGGCCAGGGACGGCTGGAGGCTGCCGTCCGGGCCGACGCCGACCAGGGACTCCTGCACCAGCAGGGCGACGACGTAGTTCATGATGCCCGCCTCCTTGGCCGCGTCCAGCGAGCCGATGGAGGAGGGCAGGGCGACCCGCAGCACGTCGAGGCTCTTCTTGGCGCCCGTGCCCGTGCCTGTGCCGGCGGGCTCGGACGAACCACAGGCCGACAACAGGCCGGGCAGCACGGCGAGCGCCCCCGCGAAGGCGGCGGACCGCAGGACAGAACGCCGGGAAATAGGCAGATCGGTCACCGGGGGACCCTACTTTCACACGACCGGTTAACCCGCCTAGCTGCAGTGTCTACCGGTAAACTCCAGTTGGCACATGAGAGTATTCGGCGCTCGCGCCACCCGTCAAACCCACCCAACGGATCGGAAATACATGATCACCGTGTACAGCGCTCCCTGGTGCGGCCACTGCCACCGGCTGAAGGCGCAGCTCTCCCGCGCCGGCATCCCGTACACCGAGCTCGACGTGGACGAGACCCCCGGCGCCGTGGACCTCATCGCCGAGCTGAACGGCGGCTCCTGGCTGATCCCCACGGTCGTCTTCCCGGACGGCTCCGCCCTGGTCAACCCCAGCGTGGACGAGGTACAGGCCCGCCTCAGCGCATCCTGAGCGCCAGCAGGAAGTCGACCCGCTCGTCCCAGGAGTTCAGCGACCTGCCGGTCAGCTCCTCGATCCGGCGCAGCCGGTAGCGCAGGGTGTTGACGTGCACGTGCAGGCGTTCGGCGGTGGCCACCAAGGAGCCCGACTCCTCCAGGTACGCCTGCAACGTCTCCAGCAGGTCCGTCTGGTTGGCCGCGTCGTACGACTCCAGCCGCCCCAGCAGCCGTGACCGGAACGCCCGGCGCAGCTCCCCCGGGATGGCCGCCAGCAGGGTGCGGTGGGAGCTGACGTCGTCGCCGGTGATCACGCTGACCCGGTCGCCGCTCAGCGCGGCCAGCGTGAGCGCGTGCCTGGCCTCCTCGATGAGGCTGCTCAGCGCCGCCGGGCCGGTCGTCACGCTGCTCAGCCCGAGCGTGATGCGGCCCTGGCCGAGCCCCGCCTCCAGGGTGCGCGCGCCCCTGAGCACGTGAGCGGTCAGCTCCTCGGCCGTGTTGCCCGCCAGCGGGACGAGCGCGACCGCCTCGGCCGCGCCGGTGGCCGTGACGATGCCGGGCGCGAGCGGCCGCAGCAGCTCGTCCAGCACGGGCACGGCGACCTCGTCGGCGCCGCCGTCCAGCCGCGCCGACAGGGCGACGGCCAGCAGGCCGTGCTCGGTCTCCACGTGCAGCGTGTGCAGGCGCGAGACCACGCCCGGCAGCGCCGCGTCCCCCGACTCCAGCAGCGTCAGGAGCTGGTCGAGCACCCGCCGCTCGATCCGCTGCGCCGCCTCCAGCCGCGAGCGCTCCAGCGCCACGAGCGCGGCCAGCTCGACGATCAGGTCCTCGTTCTCCCCCTGCACCTGCTCGCCCGCGTAGGCCAGGAACCAGTTGGCGATCCGGTGCGGCGCCCCCTTGCCGACCGGGAACACCGACAGCGTCGTGCCGTCCTCCTGGGTCACCATCCCCGGCAGGAAACGCGCGGTCAGGAACGTGTGCGCCAGCCGCAGCCGGGCCGGTGCGCCGAGCGGCTGGGAGCCGACGATCACCCGGCCCGTCGGCGAGAGCACCCAGCAGGGCACGTCGAGCTCGCCCGCCACCGCCGTGACGAGCTTGGTGAGGCTGCCGCCGTCGACCAGGGTGCTGGCCAGGCGCCTGCGGGCGGCGTACGCGGGCCGCGGCGGGGTGCCCAGCTCGGCGATCAGCGCCCGCAGCACGTGCTCGGTGACCTGGCTGAACGGCACGTCCACCGGCAGGGTGAGCAGCGGCAGCCCGGCCTCGGCGCAGGCGTCGATGAGGTCGGCGGGCGGAACCTTGAGCGCGGTGCCCGCGACCAGCGCCGCCACGTCCCCGAGGCTGGTGACGAAGTCGCGGGAGGAGACCGGGCCGGTGTGCCAGGTCAGCTCGGTCAGCACCAGCTCGCCCGTCTTGACGAACATGGCAGGGTCGGGCAGGTCGGTCGTCGCGACACCGCGTACGCGCCGGTCGAGCAGGTCGTGCCCGGTCAGCACCTTCAGGGCCAGCTGGTCGGCCTGGAGGAGGTCCCTCAGCCGCATGGCCAGCCTTCCCGGCGCCAGGCCGCGTCCCAGAACATCCACTCGTAGCGGGCCGTGGTGAGGGCGCGGTCGAGCAGCCGCAGCCGCTCCTCGCCGTCCGGCGCGAGCCCGTCGAGCAGGTCGAGCACCCCGGCCACGGTCTCCTGGTAGCCCTCGCCGCCGTAGGTGTCGATCCACCAGGCGTAGAGCGGGTCGGGAGAGGACCGGCCGAGCAGGGTCTCGCCGACCCGGGCGTAGATCCAGTAGCAGGGCACGATGGCGCCCAGCGCCTCGGGGAACGTCCCCAGCGAGCACGTGCGCACCAGGTACGAGGTGTAGCCGACCGTCGTGGGCCCGGCGGGCGTCTTGCGCGCGTCGGCCTCGTCCAGCCCGAACGCGGCCAGCAGCTCCACCACGAGGCTGTGCTCGACCTCGACGGTCATGGCGGCGTCGCGGGCGAACCGCTGCACACCGGACGGCTCGGGCGAACGCGCCGCGCACGCCGCCAGCGCCCTGGCGTAGTCGGGCAGGAAGTGTGCCTCCTGCACCACGTAGTGGCGGAACGCCTCGCGCGGCAGGGATCCGTCGGTCAGCCCCGACAGGAACGGGTGGGCCAGGATCTGGTCGTACACACCGCCGACGACCTGCCACAACTCATCACGAAACCGGCTCACCCACTCAGGCTATCGGCGCATCACGACCCGCGGCGCCACCTCGATGCCCAGCTCGCGCTCGTGTTCCACCAGCTCGCGCAGCTCCGGGCCCCACTCGGACTCGGGCAGCACCGCGAAGCCGTGCCGCTCGTACCAGGGGGCGTTCCAGGGCACGTCACGGAAGGTCGTCAGCGTGACCGCCGGCGCCCCGACGGCCCGCGCGTGGTCGGCCACCGCCTCCACCAGCCGCCCGCCGATGCCCTGCCGCATGTTGTCCGGGTGCACGGCGAGCTGGTCGAGGTGCAGGTTGCCGTCGACCCACCCGATCAGCGCGAACCCGGCCGGCGGATCGCCTTCGACCAGCACCGACGCCGGGTCGTCGACGTCCTCGACCATCGTCGTGCCGGGCGGGAAGACGATTCCGGCCTGCTCGAACAGCTTGTCGGCGGCCAGCTCCACGGAGATCAGCCCGGGGAGCTCGTCCGGGTCAGCCCATCGCACCATGACGACACGGTCTCACGTTTCGGGCGGACCACGCCGCTCGTATTAGTGTTGATGATCGTAGGCCCGGCTGTGCGGAGCCGGGACCCTCTCCTCACGACGTGCCCATGACCCCATCCCTTGCGGTCATGGGCACGTCGTGCAGCGGTCACAGGTCGAGCAGGGGCTCCAGGCCCACGGTGAGGCCCGGCAGCTCGCGCACCCGGCGCACGCCCAGCAGCACGCCCGGCGTGAACGCCGACCTGCTCATCGTGTCGTGCCGGATGGTGAGGATCTCGCCGTCGCCGCCGAGCAGCACCTCCTGGTGGGCGATCAGCCCGGCCAGGCGCACCGCGTGCACGTGCACGCCGCCGACGTCGGCGCCGCGGGCGCCGTCGAGGGCGGTGCTGGTGGCGTCGGGCATCCCGCCGAGCCCGGCCTTCCCGCGCGCCTCGGCCACCAGCTCAGCGGTACGCCGGGCGGTGCCCGAAGGGGCGTCGGCCTTGTTCGGGTGGTGCAGCTCGATGATCTCGACGGACTCGAAGTGGCGGGCCGCCTGCTGCGCGAAGTGCATCATGAGCACGGCCGCGATGCCGAAGTTGGGAGCGATCAGGCAGTTGACGCCCGGCGAACGTTCCAGCCACCCGCGAACGGTCTCCAGCCGGCCGGCGTCGAACCCCGTGGTGCCCACCACCGGGTGCACGCCATGGGCGATGGCCCATTCCAGGTTGCCCATGACCACGTCGGGATGGGTGAAGTCGACCACCACCTCGGCGCCTTCGAGCCCCTCGACGGGATCGTCCTTGTCCAGCGCGGCCACCAGCTCCAGGTCGTCCGCCGCCTCGACGGCCTTGCACACCTCGACGCCCACGCGACCACGCGCGCCCAGCACACCAACCCTGATCACAGCCCAACCCTATTACGCCCGGCTCCCCCTCCCAAGCAACCCCCGGGACGGCAGAGCGATGGGGGAGCTCCCCGACCGGGAACTCCCCCATCTCAGAACAGAACCTCAGGGCGTCAGGCGATGGCCTCGGAGAAGTCCTTGTCCCCGTACGGCCCGATGACCGCCAGCGTGAGCGGCCGGCTCAGGACGTCGCGGGCGACCTCCCCGATCTCGTCGGGGGTGACCGCCTCGATCCGCGCCAGCACCTCGTCCACCGACATCAGCTCGTCGTAGACCAGCTCGTTCTTGCCGATGCGCGACATGCGCGACCCGGTGTCCTCCAGCCCGAGCACGAGCCCGCCGCGCATCTGCCCCTTGCCGCGCATGATCTCGTCCGCGCTGAGCCCTTCGGCCACCACCCGGGACACCTCGTCCCGGCAGATCTTGAGCACGTCGTCGATCTTCGAGGGCAGGCAGCCCACGTAGATCCCGAACTGCCCGGTGTCGGCGTAGGCGGAGGTGTAGCTGTAGGCGGAGTAGGCCAGCCCGCGCTTCTCCCTGATCTCCTGGAAGAGCCGCGAGGACATGCCGCCGCCCAGCGCGGCGTTGAGCACGCCGAGCGCGAACCTGCGGTCGTCGGTCCTGGACATGCCGGTCGTGCCGAGCACCAGGTTGGCCTGCTCGGTCGGCCGGTCCAGCACCCTGACCCCGGAACGGGTCTCGGCGCCGGGCCCGCTGGTGCGCGGCGCGGCGAACTCGTAGGGGCCCTCCAGCGCGCCCGCCCGCTCGTACGCGCGGGCGACCAGCTCGACGACCTCCTCGTGCCGCACGTTCCCCGCCACCGACACCACGGTGGTACGCGGCCGGTAGTAGCGGTGGTAGTACTCGGCGATGCGCTCGCGGCCCAGGGTGTTGATCGACTCGACCGTGCCCAGGATGGGCCGGCCGATCGGCGAGTCACCGTAGAGCGCGGCCGCGAACTGCTCGTGCACCACGTCGGACGGGTCGTCGTCGTGCATGGCGATCTCTTCCAGGATCACCCCGCGCTCGGACTCGACGTCCTCCTCGGTCACCAGCGAGCTGGTCACCACGTCGGCGAGCACGTCGACCGCCACGGGCAGGTCCTCGTCGAGGACCCGCGCGTAGTAGCAGGTGTACTCCTTGGCGGTGAAGGCGTTGATCTCGCCGCCGATGCCCTCGATGGAGGCCGAGATCTCCATCGCGTCCCGCGTGGGCGTGCCCTTGAACAGCAGGTGTTCGAGGAAGTGGGTGGCCCCCATGTGCTCGGGGGCCTCGTCACGCGAGCCGATGCCGACCCACATGCCGACCGCGACGCTACGCACGGTCGGCATGGTCTCGGTCACCACACGGAGCCCGCCCGGCAGGACGGTGCGCCTGACGACCCCGGCTCCGTCCTTGCCGGGGTGCAGCGTGGTGGTCATCACGAGGCCTCCTGCTTCGGGGGTGCCGAGATCTGTGGTTGGCCGGTCACGAGTTGCGGTCGTCGCCCTCGTTGGGGCGGCTGGTGCGCACGCGGGTCCGGGTGCGGCGCGGCCGGTCGGACTTCTCCTCGGCGGCGGCGGAGTCGGCCTCGGGCGCGGGGGCCTCGCCGTCCTCGGCGCCGGCCGCGGCCTTGGCCTCCTTCTCGGCGGCCTCCTTCTCGATGACCTCGACGGGCACGAGGGAGAGCTTGCCCCGGCCGTCGATCTCGGCGATCTCGACCTGGATCTTCTCGCCGACGCCCATGACGTCCTCGACGTTCTCGATGCGCTTGCCGCCGTGCAGCTTGCGGATCTGGGAGACGTGCAGCAGGCCGTCCTTGCCGGGCATGAGCGAGATGAACGCGCCGAAGGCCGCGATCTTGACGACCGTGCCCAGGTAACGCTCGCCGACCTCGGGCATGTGCGGGTTGGCGATGCTGTTGATCGCCGTGCGGGCGGCCTCGGCCGAGGGCCCGTCGGTGGCGCCGATGTAGATCGTGCCGTCGTCCTCGATGGTGATCTCGGCGCCCGTGTCGTCCTGGATCTGGTTGATCATCTTGCCCTTCGGGCCGATGACCTCGCCGATCTTGTCCACCGGGACCTTGATGGTGATGATGCGCGGCGCGGTCGGGTTCATCTCCGCCGGGGAGTCGATCGCCTCCTGCATCACGTCGAGGATCGCCAGACGGGCGCCCTTGGCCTGCTTCAGCGCGGCGGCCAGCACGGAGGCGGGGATGCCGTCGAGCTTGGTGTCGAGCTGGAGGGCGGTGATGACGTCCTTGGTGCCGGCGACCTTGAAGTCCATGTCGCCCATGGCGTCCTCGGCGCCGAGGATGTCGGTCAGCGTGACGTAGCTGCCGCCCTCGCTGATCAGGCCCATCGCGATGCCGGCGACCATCTCCCTGAGCGGCACACCGGCGTCCAGCAGCGCCATCGTGGACGCGCAGACCGAGCCCATCGAGGTGGAGCCGTTGGAGCCGAGGGCCTCGGAGACCTGGCGGATGGCGTACGGGAACTCCTCGCGCGAGGGCAGCACCGGGATGAGCGCCCGCTCGGCCAACGCACCGTGACCGATCTCGCGGCGCTTGGGCGAGCCCACGCGGCCCGTCTCACCGGTGGAGTACGGCGGGAAGTTGTAGTTGTGCATGTAGCGCTTGGTCCGCTCGGGGTTGAGCGTGTCGATGTTCTGCTCCATGCGCAGCATGTTCAGCGTGGTGATGCCCAGGATCTGGGTCTCGCCGCGCTCGAACAGGGCCGAGCCGTGCACCCGGGGCACCACGTGGACCTCGGCAGACAGGGCGCGGATGTCCTTGGTGCCACGGCCGTCGATGCGCAGGCCCTCGTTGACGACCCGCTCGCGCATGAGCTTCTTCATGACCGAGCGGAACGCGGCGGAGATCTCCTTCTCGCGCCCCTCGAACTCGGGCAGCAGCCGCTCGGCGGCCAGCGCCTTGACCTTGTCGAGCTCGGTCTCGCGCTCCTGCTTGCCGGCGATGGTCAGCGCGGCGGCCAGCTCGGTCTTGATCGCGGCCTCGACCGCGTTGTAGACGTCGTCCTGGTAGTCGAGGAAGACCGGGTACTCGGCGGTCTCCTTGGCGGCGACCTGCGCGATGCGGGACTGCGCCTCGCACAGCACCTTGATGAACGGCTTGGCGGCCTCAAGACCCTGCGCGACGGTCTCCTCGGTCGGCGCGACCGCGCCGTCGGCGACCAGCTTGAGCGTGTCCTTGGTGGACTCGGCCTCGACCATCATGATCGCGACGTCGCCGTCGTCGAGCAGGCGGCCCGCCACGACCATGTCGAACGTGGCCCGCTCCAGCTCGGGGTGCGTCGGGAAGGCCACCCACTGGCCCTCGATCAGCGCGACCCGCACGCCGCCGATCGGGCCGGAGAACGGCAGCCCGGCGAGCTGCGTGGACAGCGAGGCGGCGTTGATGGCGACCACGTCGTAGAGGTGGTCGGGGTTGAGCGCCATGACCGTGGCGACGACCTGGATCTCGTTGCGCAGGCCCTTGACGAACGACGGGCGCAGCGGCCGGTCGATCAGGCGGCAGGTCAGGATCGCGTCCTCGGACGGACGGCCCTCACGGCGGAAGAACGAGCCGGGGATGCGGCCCGCGGCGTACATGCGCTCCTCGACGTCGACCGTGAGCGGGAAGAAGTCGAGGTTCTCCTTGGGAGCCTTGGACGCGGTGGTGGCGGAGAGCACCATCGTGTCGTTGTCGAGATAGGCGACGGCGGAACCCGCCGCCTGGCGCGCGAGACGGCCGGTCTCGAACCGGACCGTGCGCGTGCCGAACGAGCCGTTGTCAATGACGGCTTCAGCGGTGTGGACACCCTCCACGGGGGACCTCCTTGTGGTCGGTCACCCGCGCCCTCTTTTCTCACCGGCACCCTCGTGCCTATGAGGAGATCTGCTCGTCAGACCGCCGCCTATCCGTCGTGCCCGGTCGGCACCGTGGCGGCGGTCGGTCAGCACGTCTCCCCATAGAAGGTGCAGCGCCGGTCTTCGATCGAAGCGCCCGGTCGTTCTTACCGGAAGCCACTACCGAGGACCGGCCCGCAGGCGTCGCGGGTCGCATGGTGCTGAATCGGACGCGGGGGCTGTGTGTCTCGGATATTCAGTTGTACGCCGATGGCGCGGCGGTTGCCCGCCACGACGCGCCGGTCGCGTGTGCTCCCTACCCACATGGGCGGAGCCATATGAGAAGGGAGCGGCGTCGAGCGCCGCTCCCTTTCATGTTATCGGCGCAGACCGAGTCGCTCGATGAGCGACCGGTAACGCTGGATGTCGACCTTCTGCAGGTACTTCAGCAGACGACGCCGGCGACCGACGAGCAGAAGCAGGCCACGACGGCTGTGGTGGTCGTGCTTGTGCGTCTTCAGGTGCTCGGTGAGCTCGCTGATGCGCTTGCTGAGCAGCGCGATCTGCACCTCGGGCGAACCGGTGTCGCCCTCGGTCGTCGCGTACTCGCCGATGATGGTCTTCTTGGCAGCGGTGTCGAGGGACACGGCTCTCCTTCGATCTACGGACACGCGTGAATGAGATGAAGAGTGCGAACGACCGTGCGTGCCTACAGTCGCCGCGTGAAGGCCGTCGTTGGGCAGCGCAGCAGCGCTCCCGTTACAGAGCCGACATGCAAGGTTACCATCGGAGTCAAGTGCTTCGCGCCCGCGACGACCAGGCCCCGCCCGGTGTCACGAGGTGATGCGGCGGGCGGCGTCGACGTCGGCGTGGATCTGGTCGATCAGCGCCTCGATCGACTCGAACCGGGTGTTGCCCCGCAGCCGGGCGGCGAACTCCACCGCCACGTGCACGCCGTAGAGCTCCAGGTCGTCGCGGTCGAGCGCGTACGCCTCCACTGTACGCGGCACGCCCTCGAACGTCGGGTTCGTCCCCACCGAGATCGCCGCCGGCCACCGCTCGCCCTCGTACGGCGCGGGCAGGTTGGCCACCGGGACGCACTCCAGCCACCCCGCGTAGACCCCGTCGGCCGGGATGGCCGTCTGCTGCGGCGTCTCGACGTTGGCGGTCGGGAAGCCGAGCTGCCGCCCCCGCTGGTAGCCGCGCACGACCACGCCCTCGACGCGATGGGGACGGCCCAGCTCGGCGGCGGCCCCCTCGACGTCACCGGCGACGATCAGCCGGCGCACGGAGGTCGAGGAGACGCCGTCGAGCAGGGGCACCACCTCGACCTCGAAGTCGTACTTGTCGCCCAGCGCGCGCAGCGTCTCGACGTCACCGGCGGCGCCGTGGCCGAACGTGAAGTCCGCCCCCACGACGACGACCGCGGCCCCGAGGCGTTCGCTCAGCACGGCCCGCGCGAAGTCGTCGGGGCTCGTCCGCGACAGGTCGAGCGTGAACTCCACCACCTCGACGTCGTCGACGCCCAGCTCGGCCAGCAGCTCGGCGCGCCGCTTGAGCGTGGTCAGCCGCGCCCGCCGGGTGCCCGGCAGCACCACCTCGTCGGGATGCGGCTCGAACGTGACCGCCACGCTGCGCGCCCCCCGCTCGCGGGCCAGCCCGACCGTCCGCTCGATCACTTCGCGATGCCCGCGATGGACCCCGTCGTACACGCCGATGGTCACCACAGACCCTCTCGAACCCCGCACGCTAGGCCCCATTCGTTCGTGGCAGATCAATCCGACACAAGCCTGCCATGCACCTGCCGCTCACCTCCAATCGAGGGGCGGAGCGCGGTATTCCCGCAAGTAGGATGAGCCATCATGCCTCGATACGCGCTCCTGATCCTGCCCGCCTTCAACCGGGTCTACGGCGAGAGCTCCCCACGCCTGACCAGGGGCGAGCTGGCCGTCTTCAGCGACCACGCCATCGAGAACACCGTGCTCGACAGCGCGGAGACCACCATCGGCGGCGTCCCGTACATCACGTTCGAGACCGCCGAGCCGCTCTCCGAGGCCGACGTCGCGCTGCTGTCCAACCTCTCCTCCGTCTACGCGGTCTTCGGCGTCGAGGGCGACCTGCTCCGGCCGCTGGCCATGCGCCCGCTCGACCGGCTGAGCAGCGACCTGCTCACCATCCAGAAATACGCCGGCAAGACCAACGAGCACTTCACCAAGCTGCTGCTCAACGTCACCGTGCTCGCCGCCGACCGGCCCATGTCCGACAGGTTGTCGGTGTTCGACCCGATGTGCGGCCGCGGCACCACCCTCAACCAGGCCCTCATGTACGGCTACGACGCCTACGGCCTCGACGTCGACGGCAAGGACTTCGAGGCGTACACGAACTTCATCAAGACCTGGCTGCGCAACAAGCGGCTCAAGCACACCGCCGAGACCGTGCCGGTGCGGCGGGCGCGGGCGCTGGTCGGGCGGCGGCTCAACGTCACGTTCGGGCTGTCCAAGGAGGCCGTCAAGGAGGGCGACGTCCAGCAGCTCGCCGTGGTCAACGCCGACACCCTCAAGAGCCGTGAGTTCTTCAGGCCCCGCTCGTTCGACGTCGTCGTGACCGACGCCCCCTACGGCGTCCAGCACGGCAGCAAGGGCGGCGGCGGCCTGTCCCGCAGCCCGCTGGAGCTGCTGAGGCAGGCCGTGCCGGTCTGGGCCGAGCTGCTGCGCCCCGGCGGCGCGATGGGCATCTCCTGGAACACCTACGGCGGCAAGAGCGCCGAGCTGGCCGCGATCCTCACCGGCGCCGGCCTGGAGGTCATGGACTACCCCGACTTCGAGCACTGGGTCGACCAGGCGATCGTCCGCGACATCCTGGTCGCCCGCAAACCCGCCTGACCGCCGCCTCTCCGGGGGCGGCCGCTCAGCCGGCGAAGACGGCCAGCGGCTTGGCGATCCGGCCCTGCTCCTCCACCAGCGCCAGCAGCTCGCCCTCCGGCCCGAACACGCCGATGGGCCCGCTGCCGAGCCCGGCCGCGGGCAGCCGGCCGCCGTGGCCGATCACGCGCGCCTCCTCGGCGGTCACGTCCCGGCGCGGGAACGCCGCCGCCACCGCCTCGCCGATCGGCAGCACCACGCACTCCTCGGCGAGCTGGTCGATGCTCCGGGCCAGCGACAGGTCGTAGGGGCCGACCCGGGTCCGGCGCAGGCTCGTCAGGTGACCGCCGACGCCGAGCGCGGCGCCCAGGTCGCGGGCCAGGGCCCGGATGTAGGTACCGCTGGAGCAGGTCACGACCGCGTCGACGTCCACGACGTCGCCGGCGGCCCTGATGTCGAGCACGTCGAAGCCGTACACGGTCACGGGACGGGCCGCGAGCGCGACCTCCTCGCCCGCGCGGGCCATCTTGTACGCCCGCTGCCCGTTCACCTTGATCGCGCTGACCTGCGGCGGCACCTGCATGATGGCGCCGGTGAGCGCCGCGACGCCCTTGTGCACCTCGGCGGCCTCGACCTCCGCCGCCGACGCCGTGGCCACGGTCTCGCCCTCGGCGTCGTCGGTGTTGGTGGTCACGCCCAGCCGGATCGTGGCCTCGTAGACCTTCTCCGTCAGCGCCAGGTGCCCGAGCAGCCGGGTCGCCTTCTCCACGCCGATCACCAGCACGCCGGTGGCCATCGGGTCGAGGGTGCCGGCGTGCCCGACCCGACGGGTGCCCGCGATGCGCCGCATCCGGGCCACCACGTCATGCGAAGTCCACTCGCCCGGCTTGTCGACGATGATCAGACCGCTCTCGGCCATCCAGCCTTCCCCAGCTCTCGTCTGAACTTGGCCATGGTCTCCTCCACGCTGTCGTAGGAGGTGAACCCGGCCGCGTTGTGATGCCCGCCGCCGCCCAGCGCGGCGCACACGGCTGCCACGTCGACCTCGCCCTTGGACCTGGTCGACACCTGCCAGTCGCCGTGGTCGTCCTCCTTGAGCACGACCGCGACCTCGGCCTCGTCGGTCCGCCGCACGATGTCGATCATGCCCTCGATCTCCGAGTACGGCAGCCCGTACGCGGCCCGGTCGACCCGCGGCACGTACGTCCAGACCAGCGAGCCCTCAAGCTGCACCCGGTCGAGCGCCCTGGCCAGCACCTTGAGGTAGCCGAACGGCGCGCGGTCCCACAGCTCGCGGGCGATCTCGTCGGTGTGCAGGCCGGTGGCCACCAGCCGGGACGCCATCCGATGCACGGCAGGCGTGGTCGAGGCGTAGCGGAAGGACCCCGTGTCGGTCACCAGCCCCGTGTACAGGCAGGTGGCGATGTCCCGGTCGAGACTGCCGCCGAGCCGGTAGATGAGCTGCTCGGCCAGCATGGCCGTGGCCGCCGCCTGCGGGTCGATGAGGCTGTGCGTGCCGAACCCGGCGTTGGACGGGTGATGGTCGATCACGATGACCTCTTCGGCCCTGGCCGCGTTGGGGCTGAGCAGGCCCAGCCGCTCGAACGTGGACGAGTCGAAGGTGATCATCAACGCCGGCGCCTCGGGGTAGTCGGCCGGCGGGCACAACATCTCCTGCCCCGGCAGGAACCGCAGGATCCGCGGGACCGCGAAGTACTCGTCGCCGAAGGAGGCCACGACCCGCTTGCCGATCGAGCGCAGCACGTAACCGACGGCCAGCATCGACCCGAGCGCGTCGCCGTCGGGCGACACGTGACAGGCCAGGGCGACCTCGTCGACCTGGTCGATGAGCTGGATCGCGCGCTCCCAGGCGGCCTTGGGGATGCCCAAGGTCTCCTGGGAGGGCCACTCGGCTCGGGCCACGTGGGACGTCACGCCTGGTCGTCCTCACCCTCATCGGGCTTCTTGTACGGGTCGGACTCTCCGGCGTAGGCCGCGCCCTCGGCCTTGCGCGCCACCTCGGCGTCCCGTGCCCTGGCGGCGTTGATCAGGTCGTCGAGCTGGCGGGCACTGTCGGGCAACGGGTCGTGCCGGAACGTCAACGTCGGGGTGAAACGCACGCCGGTCTGGCGGCCCACCTCGGCGCGGATGATGCCCTTGGCGCTTTCGAGGGCGGCCGCGCTGTCGGACCGCTCGGCGTCGGAGCCGAACACCGTGTAGAACACCGTCGCCTCGCGCAGGTCAGCCGTGATGCGCGTGTCGGTCACGGTGACGAAGCCCAGGCGCGGGTCCTTGATCCGGCGCTCCAGCATCTCGGCGACGATCTGCTGGATGCGGTCGGCGAGCTTGCGCGCTCGTGCGGCATCCACCATGTTCGCTCCCCCTCACGCACGACCTGGCCGTGCTGTCGTTCAATCTTCGTCGTTGTAGAGGCGCTGTCTGGCTGACAGCAACTCGATGTCAGGGCGGAAGGCCACCATCCGCTCGCAGGCGTCCATCACCTCTTTGCAGTTACCCGCGGAGGCGGAGATCACCGCGACGCCGACCTCGCACCTGCGATGCAGGTCAAGATGACCGGTCTCGGCCACCGCGATGGACGGGTAACGTCGCTGCAACTCCGCGATCAGAGGCCGGACGACAGAGCGCTTCTGCTTCAGCGACCGAACGTCGCCGAGCAGGATGTCCAGGGTCAGAGCACCCACATACATCGTGTGAAACCACCGCTTGGCCTGGTGGGGTGGAAGCACGGCCGGTCCACTGCGGTGGGAAGGGGGCCCGGACGTGCGAGAGGCGGGCCGCGGGGGGTTCGCCCCGGGCCCCGGCCGCGCGGCGAACCCCGCGCCCAACCCCAACAACAAACACACCGACATTGAGGACAGACACATCTTCAATTTTAACACAA
>NZ_JBFAOV010000016.1:0-126136 GCF_040675375.1 Nonomuraea sp. NPDC049607 | reverse complement strand
CGCGCCCGGTGGGGGGGGGGGGGCTGCCCCGGCCGGCCGGCGCGGGGGGGGCGCGGCGCCGCCCCGGCGGGCGGGCCGGCGGGCCCGCCCCCCCCCCCCCCCCCCGGCCGCGGGTCAGACCCGCGGCTTCTCCCGCATCTCGAACGTCTCGATCGTGTCGTCGATCCGGATGTCGTTGTAGCCGACACCGATACCGCACTCGAAGCCCTCACGGACCTCGGTGGCGTCATCCTTGAAGCGACGCAGGGACGAGACGGTCAGGTTGTCGGCGATGACGACGCCATCGCGGATCACCCTGGCCTTGCTGTTGCGGACGATCGTGCCGGAGCGGACCAGCGAACCGGCGACGTTGCCGATCTTCGGCACCTTGAAGACCTCGCGGACTTCGGCGGTGCCCATCTGGACCTCTTCGAACTCGGGCTTGAGCATGCCCTTGAGCGCCGCTTCGATTTCCTCGATCGCCTGGTAGATGACCGAGTAGTAGCGGATGTCGACGCCCTCGCGCTCGGCCAGGTCGCGCGCCCGAGGCTCGGGGCGGACGTTGAAGCCGATGATGACCGCGTTGTCGTCGGCGACGGCCAGGTTGACGTCGTACTCGGTGATGGCGCCGACCGCGCGGTGCAGGACACGGAGCCTGACCTCGTCGCCGACGTCGATCTTGAGCAGGGCGTCTTCCAGGGCCTCCACCGAACCGGACACGTCACCCTTGATGATGAGCTTGAGCTCGTCGACGCGACCCTTCTCGAGGTTGCTGAACAGCTCCTCGAGGGTGAGACGGCGGCTCGACTTCGCCATGTCGGCGCTGCGCTTGCGCGCCGCGCGCTGCTGGGCGATCTGGCGGGCCATGCGGTCGTCGGTGACGACGATGAAGTTGTCACCGGCGCCGGGAACGGCCGTCAGACCCATCACCAGGACCGGACGCGACGGCGTGGCCTCTTCGACCGCGTCGCCGTTGTCGTCGAGCATCGCGCGGACGCGGCCGAAGGCCTCGCCACACACGATCGAGTCGCCCACGCGCAGCGTGCCGCGCTGGACCAGGACGGTCGCGACGGGGCCGCGGCCCTTGTCGAGGTGGGCCTCGATCGCGATGCCCTGGGCGTCCATCGTCGGGTTGGCCCGCAGGTCGAGCTCGGCGTCGGCGGTGAGCAGGATGGCCTCGAGGAGGTTGTCGATGCCCGTGCCGTTCTTCGCCGAGATGTCGACGAACAGGGTCGAGCCGCCGTACTCCTCGGCGACCAGGCCGTACTCGGTGAGCTGGGCGCGGACCTTGTTGGGGTCGGCACCCTCCTTGTCGACCTTGTTGACCGCGACCACGACCGGCACGTCGGCCGCCTGGGCGTGGTTGAGCGCCTCGATCGTCTGCGGCTTCACACCGTCGTCGGCCGCGACCACCAGCACCGCGATGTCGGTGGACTTGGCGCCTCGGGCACGCATGGCGGTGAACGCCTCGTGACCCGGGGTGTCGATGAAGGTGATCTTCCGGTCTTCGCCCTCGTGCACCGCGGGGACCTGGTAGGCACCGATGTGCTGGGTGATGCCACCGGCCTCGCGCGCCACCACGTTGGTCTTGCGGATGGCGTCGAGCAGCTTGGTCTTACCGTGGTCGACGTGACCCATGACGGTCACGACCGGCGGACGCGCGGCAAGGTCGCCCTCGTCGCCCTCGTCCTCGCCGAACTCGATGTCGAAGGCCTCGAGAAGCTCGCGGTCCTCCTCCTCCGGGCTGACGACCTGGATGTTGTAGTCGAGCTCCGCGCCGAGGAGCTGCAACGTCTCCTCGTTGACCGACTGGGTCGCGGTCACCATCTCGCCGAGGTGCAGCATGATCTGCACAAGCGAGGCGGGGTTCGCGCCGATGCGGTCGGCGAAGTCGGACAGCGACGCACCGCGCGGCAGGCGGATCGTCGCGCCGTTGCCGCGAGCGACCTGCACACCGCCGATCGCCGGCGCCGACATGTTGTCGAACTCCTGGCGCCTCTGACGCTTGCTCTTACGACCACGCGCGGGACGGCCACCGGGACGCCCGAACGCGCCCGCCGTGCCACCGCCGCGACCACGGCCGCCGCCACCCGGACGACCGGCGAAACCACCGCCGCCGCCACCGGGACCACCGGTGCCGGTACGGGGACCGGCGCCGCCGCCACCGGGACGACCGGCGAAACCGCCGCCGCCACCGGGACGACCGCCGCCACCGCCGGGACGGCCACCGCCGCCACCGCCGCCGGGACGACCGCCACCGCCGCCACCACCGGGACGCGGGCCACCGCCCGGACCGGCAGGACGACCCTGCGGCATCATCATCGGGTTGGGACGCGGCCCACCCGGACGGGGACCACCCGCGCCGGGACCGGGACGCGGACCGGCCGCACCGGGCGGACCGGGACGCGGACCAGCGGGACGCGGACCGGCCTCGCCGCCGCCACCGGGACGCGGCGGACGGGGACCCGCGCCGTCACGCGGCGGACCCTCACGACGCTCGCGCTGGCCGGGGCCACCGCCGTCGCGGCCACCGCCGGGACGCGGCGGACGGGACTGGCCCATGCCGCTGGCGTTGGACGAGAACGGGTTGTTGCCCGGACGCGGGCCACGCGGACCCGGCTTGGGACCGGGACCAGGACGCGGGCCGCCGCCTGCGGGCGCACCCGGACGCGGAGCCTGCTGCTGACCGCCGCCGCCACCGGAAGGCTGCCCGGGACGAGGCGCCGGACCGGGCTTGGGACCCGGACGGGCGGCGGGACCCGGACGCGGCCCCGGAGCCGGACGCGAGGGCGCGCCGGAACCGGCCGCGCTCTCGAAGCGGGCCTGCGGAGCCCCGGAGGTCTCGCCGCGCGCCGCCTCGGGCTGCTGCTGCGGCTGGTGGGGCATCGGCACCGGCGGACGCGGCTGAGCGCCGGTCGCGGGGCCGGGACGCGGGCCGGGCCTCGGACCCGGACCTGGACGCGGAGCAGTTGGGGTCGGCGCCTCCGCGGCGCCGTTGCCGGCCTGCTGTTCGGCCGGACGGGGCGCAGCCTTCGGCGGCTGCGGCCTGTTGGACGACGAACCGCCGCCCCTGGAGGGCCCACCCTTCGATGCGCCCAGAGCTTCGGTGAGCCTGCGGACCACCGGCGCCTCGATGGTCGAGGACGCCGAACGGACGAACTCCCCCATCTCTTGGAGCTTGGCCATGACGACCTTGCTCTCTACGCCGAACTCCTTAGCGAGCTCGTATACCCGGACCTTCGCCACTGCACTCCCTTACTCGGCCCGGGAGGCTGGCTGTGCCGTCCGGACCGTCGTTAACTTGACGTCTTCATCGCCGCGTGCTCATCAGGCGCTCATAGCAATCTGACTCCGCCCATCAACTCGGCGTCCTACATGACATTTCGTGATTCTCCCTCCAGGTGTGCCCGCACACCTGCGACGTCAAGCGGCCCCGGCACGCGGAACGCGCGCGGGAACGCTCGGCGGCGCTCGGCGAGCTCCAGACAGCTCAAGGACGGATGCAGCGATGCACCGCGGCCAGAAAGCCGTCCTCGCAGATCAGGGACCACATGGTCCTCGATCCGCACCAGACGGAGCAGCTCGGACTTAGCCGTGCGAACCCTGCAGCCCACACAGGTGCGCTGTGGGGCCGCGTGGCCACCATATTCCAGCTTACCGTGTTGACGCATCTACGGAACCGGCGGCGTCCTCGGCTTGGGTGTCAGGCCGGATGTCAATGCGCCATCCGGTGAGCCTGGCGGCAAGCCGGGCGTTCTGCCCTTCCTTACCGATGGCCAGCGAAAGCTGGTAGTCGGGGACCGTCACTCTTGCGACCCGTCCTTCGAGATCGAGAACCTCGACATGGGAAACACGCGCCGGAGACAGCGCATTCCCCACGAAGTCGCCCGGATCCTCGGACCAGTCGATGATGTCGATCTTCTCGCCGTGCAGCTCGGTCATCACGTTGCGGACGCGCGAGCCCATCGGGCCGATGCAGGCGCCCTTGGCGTTGACGCCCGGCTTGCGCGACCTGACCGCGATCTTCGTACGGTGGCCGGCCTCGCGGGCCACCGCGGCGATCTCGACGGTGCCGTCGGCGATCTCGGGCACCTCCAGCGCGAAAAGCTTCTTGACCAGGCCGGGGTGGGTGCGCGACAGCGTCACCGACGGCCCCTTGTGGCCCTTCTTCACCTGCACCACGTAGGCGCGGATGCGCTCGCCGTGCACGTAGTCCTCGCCGGGGACCTGCTCGGCGTGCGGCAGGACGGCCTCGATCTTGCCGAGGTCGACCAGCACCACGCGCGGGTCCTTGCCCTGCTGGATCACGCCCGAGACCAACTCGCCCTCGCGGCTGGCGAACTCGCCGAAGTTGATCTCGTCCTCGGCGTCGCGGAGCTGCTGCAGGATGACCTGCTTGGCGGTGGTCGCGGCGATCCGGCTGAAGTTGCCCGGAGTGTCGTCGAACTCCCTGACGACGTCGCCCTCGTCGTCGAGCTCGGCCGCCCAGATCGTGACGTGACCGCTGCCGCGGTCGAGCTCGGCGCGTGCCTTGGGCGCAGCGCCCTCGGTGCGGAAGTAGGCGATCAGCAGCGCGTCCTCGATCGCCTTGACGACCAGGTCGAAGGAGATGTCCTTCTCCCGCTCCAGGCTGCGCAGGACGCTCATGTCGATGTCCACGAGGCTTCCCCCTTAGCCTTCGTCGCCGTCGACGTCGTCGGTGTCGTCGATCCGGCGGAACTCCACCTGCACCCGGCCTCGGGTCAGGTCCTGGTAATCGAGCCGGCGCGCGGAGCCCGCGACGTCGAGGTCGACGCCGCTCTCGTCCGCCGCCAGGATGCGGCCTTCCATCACGGTGCCGTCTCTCATCTCGGCCTTCACCAGCCGCTTGGCGGCACGGCGCCAGTGGCGCGGCTCGGTGAGCGGGCGGTCGACGCCCGGAGAGGAGACCTCAAGCGTGTAGGCGGCCTGCCCCATCACGTCGTCCTCGTCGAGCGCGGTGGAGACGGCCTGGCTCACGTCGGCGATGTCGTCGAGGCTCACGCCGCCGTCGCGATCGACGATCACGCGCAGCAACCGCCTCTTGCCCGCCTGGGTGACCGTGACGTCCTCCAGATCGAGGCCCTCCGCGCCGACCACAGGCTCCAGGAGCTTCATCAGGTGGTCGCGGGATGATGCGCTGCCCATATCGACCTCCCCTATTGTCATGTCTCAGCCGGGCGGACCTCGCCACTGGCTCTCCGTCGGCCGGCTGCGCAGCCAGCGACGACAGTTGACACCCTATCTGTACGGAGGCACGAGGAGAGCGCCACTCGTCGTGGTCGAGTGGCGGAGCGTCGCCTGACGGCGTTCCCGGGCACCAGCCCGTACGATGCTATCTGCGCCCGCAGTCACCTGGAGCCGTCTCCGGCGGCATCCCGGTCACCGGGGTCCGTCGTCACCGGGTCCGTAGTCACCGGAGGTCCAAGCCCGTGCGCCCGCGTCACCTCTCCAGGCGAGCCGTGCTGGCGGGCGGAGCGGCCGCCCTGACGGCCTGCAGCGCCTCGGGCCCGGCCAAGCCCGCGGCCCCTGAGCCCGACTCGCCCGAGACCGTCCTGCTGCGGCAGGTGATCGCCGACAAGGAACGCACGGTCGCCCTCTACTCGGCGCTGATCGCGGGCGGCGCCGACTCCCTGGAGCCCTTCCGCGCCCGTCACCAGGCGCACCTGGCCGAGCTGCGCAAATACCTGCCCGCGGGCACACCGCCCGCCGCCACGCCGACCGCGCCGGTCTCGCCGGGCGCGTCGCCCGCCGCCACGCCGTCGAAGTCCCCCAAGCCCTCGTTGGCGCGGCTGCGGGACGTCGAGCGCCGGGCGGCGGCCCAGCGGCCCCGTCAGCTCGCCGGCCTGTCCCCCGGCGTGGCCCAGCTCATCGCCAGCATCGGGGCGTGCGAGGCGGTCCACGCCGTGTCGCTGCCGAAATCATCGTGAACGGGGTCGTGGTGGACGGGGACGACATCGAGAAGCTGCGCAAGGCCCTGGCCGCCGAACACGCCGCCGTGTTCGCCTACGGCCTCCTGGGGGCGCGTACGAGCGGCGTCCTGCGGGACCTGACCGGCGCCGCGTACGACGCCCACCGGGCCCACCGCGATCAGCTCCGCAGCCTGATCACCAGCCGCGGGGGCAGGCCGAACGAGTCGGAGCCCTCCTACGCGCTGCCGTACGTGCCCACGGGCGGCGCGCAGGCCGCCCGGCTGGCGGCGCAGGTGGAGAACGGCATCACGGCCGCCTATCTGGAGCTGGCCGCCGCCCGCGACGCGACGCTGCGCAGATACGCGGCGCTGGCCATGCAGGAGTCGGCGACCCGCGCCTACGCCTTCCAGCCGGCACCGCCCGCGGCCTTCCCCGGCATGCCGGGCAGCAGCCCCGCCCCCACGACGTCGCCGTCACGCCCCGGCGGCTGACCACCGCGGCGCCGGACCGGTGGCGCGGCCCCGACGGGGGCTGACCACCGCGGCGCCGGGACGGTGGCCCGGCCCCCACGGCGGGCGGGTCAGCGGCAGGCGGCCAGGATGCGCGTGGCGGCCTCGGCGAGGGGGATCTCCTCCTTGACGCCGGTCACCCGGTCGCGCAGCTCGATGACGCCCTGCGACAGCCCGCGCCCGATCACCACGATCGTCGGCAGGCCCAGCAGCTCGGCGTCCTTGAACTTGACGCCGGGCGAGACCTGGGCGCGGTCGTCGACGAGCACCCGCAGCCCCTGCGCCTCCAGCTCGCCGGCCAGCTCAAGGGCGGCCTCGACCTGGTTCTCCTTGCCGGTGCCGACGATGTGCACGTCGGCGGGCGCGACCTCGCGCGGCCACACCAGGCCGAGCTGGTCGTGGGCCTGCTCGGCGATGACGGCCACGGCCCGGGAGACGCCGATGCCGTACGAGCCCATGGTGATGCGGACGGGCTTGCCGTCGGGGCCGAGGGCGTCGAGGCCGGCGGCGTCGGCGTACTTGCGGCCGAGCTGGAAGATGTGGCCGATCTCGATGCCGCGGTCGATGGACAGCGGGGAGCCGCAGCGGGGGCAGGGGTCGCCCGCGCGCACCTCGGCGGCCTCGATCGTGCCGTCGGGGACGAAGTCGCGCCCGGCGACCACGTCGACGGCGTGCTTGCCGGGCTCGTTGGCGCCGGTGACCCAGGAGGTGCCGGTGACGACGCGGGGGTCGACGAGGTAGCGGATGCCGAGCTCGCGCAGGACCTGCGGGCCGATGTAGCCGCGTACGAGACCGGGGTGGGCGGCGAAGTCGGCGGCCTCGAAGATGGCGGGCTCGCCGGGCGTGAGCGCGGACTCCAGGCGCTTGAAGTCGACCTCGCGGTCGCCGGGCACGCCGACGATCAGCGTCTCGACCTTGTCGGAGCCGGGCGTGGTGACCTTGACGACGACGTTCTTCAGCGTGTCGGCGGCGGTGACGGACAGGCCGTGGCGCTCGTTGACGTAGGACACCAGCGACTCGATGGTCGGGGTGTCGGGCGTGTCGAGGACCCGCATCGGCGCGGCGCCGTCGAGGTCGCGGACGGGCGGCGCGGCGGTGGTGACGGCCTCGGCGTTGGCCGCGTAGCCGCAGGAGTGGCAGGCCACGAACGTGTCCTCCCCGGTGGGGGTGGGCGCCAGGAACTCCTCGGAGGCCGAGCCGCCCATCGCGCCCGAGGTGGCGAACACGATCTTGTACTCGATGCCGAGCCGCTCGAACGTACGGATGTAGGTCTCGCGGTGCTGCTCGTAGGAGCGCTTGAGGCCGTCGTCGTCGAGGTCGAAGGAGTAGGAGTCCTTCATCAGGAACTCGCGGCCGCGCAGGATGCCGGCCCTGGGCCTGGCCTCGTCGCGGTATTTGGTCTGGATCTGGTAGAGCGTGACCGGGTAGTCCTTGTACGAGGAGTATTCGCCCTTGACCATGTCGGTGAAGAGCTCCTCGTGCGTGGGGCCGAGGAGGTAGTCGGCGCCCTTGCGGTCCTGGAGGCGGAAGATGTTGTCGCCGTACTCGGTCCAGCGGCCGGTGGCCTCGTAGTACTCGCGGGGCAGCAGGGCGGGGAAGAGCACCTCCTGACCGCCCATCCGGTTCATCTCCTCGCGGACGATCCTGGTGACGTTCTCCAGCACCAGCTTGCCGAGGGGCAGCCACGAGTAGATGCCGGGCGCCACGCGGCGGACGAAGCCGGCGCGGACGAGGAGCTTGTGGCTCGGCACTTCCGCGTCTGCCGGGTCGTCCCGCAGGGTGCGAAGAAACAACGACGACATGCGCAGCAACACGGCTACTCCTTGCTCGGGCCTGGATGTGAAGGACTACAGGCTATCGACTCGGGGAGCCATGCCGCTCGGCGTTAAACGGGCGCGTACGGACGAGAGGCCGGATCGCCGGGGCGTGCGATCAGGCGGAGAGGGGCAGCCAGCCGCCCACGAAGACGGCCAGGCCCACCGAGAACAGGCCCGCGAAGACGGCCGAGACGGCCAGCGCGCGCACGCGGGCCCGCCTGTTCCTGCGCAGCACCACGACCAGGGCGACGGCCAGCAGCGCGACCACGGTGGCGGGTCCCGGCCAGAACGCCGGCTCGCTGTCGATGAACCCGGGGGTCGCGCGGTCGACGACGTCGGCGATGAGCAGGGCGCCGATCGCGCCCGCGGCCAGGTCGCCCCAGGCGTCCCTCCTGCGGGTGACGTAGGCGAGCAGCCCGAGGCCGACGAGCAGGCCGACCGTCCAGTTCAGGCCGGCGACGCCGCCGCCGATGATGTCGAAGCCGTCCGCACCGCGCAGCGCGCTCGCGCCCATGGCCGCGACCAGGGTGGACACCGCCGCCAGGAACGTGGTCAGCAGCGCCCAGCCGAACCCCGACGCGGTGGCGCCCACGACCAGCGCGAGGGTCAGGTAGGCGTACGGGTCGTAGAGCTGGCCGAACCAGACCGGTCCTTTGCCGGCGGTGAGCATGCCGACCAGGCCCACGGCCAGTCCCGCCAGGAAGGCCGCCAGCACGTGGTGTTCCATGCGGCGCAGACGCCGGTCGCATTCGGCGAAGTCGGCGTACTCGATTGCGGTGTGGTTCATCTTCATTCCCTGGTCAATCCCTCCCCCGGAAATGTCTAGGGATGACCGCATCCAGATTATGTATCCATCCTAAAAAGGCAAATTTCGGTCATCCGGATCTAAGGCAAGCAATCGCTTGGTTTAGGATGTTCGGGTGACCCTCTCCGATGAGCTCGGCGCCGTCGTCCGCGCCTATCTCGCCGACCGGCCGGACGCGACATGGCAGGCGTTCGCGCGCGACGTGGGCGTGGCGGGGCTGCTCGTGCCCGAGCGGTACGGCGGCGCCGGCTGCGGCCCGCGGGAGGCGGCGGCCGTGGCCGAGGAGCTGGGACGCGCGCTGTCACCCCACCCGTTCCTGCAGTCGGCCGTGATGGCCGTCGGCGCGCTCATGGCCGACGGGGACGGCGCGGCGCGCGCGCGGCTGCTGCCGGAGCTGGCCTCGGGGGCGGCGACGGCGACCGTCGTGCTGCCGGGCGACGGCGACCTGCTGCTGGAGGGCGACCTGCTGCTGGAGGGCGACCGGCTCTCGGGGGCGGTGCCGTACGCGCTGGAGGGCGAGGTCGTGCTCGCCTACGCCGGCGGGCACCTGGTGGAGGCCGTGCCGACGCGGCGGGCGGCGTACCCGACCGTGGACGAGACCCGGCCGCTGGTCCGCCTCGCCTTCGACCGCGCACCCGTGCGACTGCTGGGCCCGGGGACGTCGTGGGCCCGCGTACGGGACCTCGGGATCGCGGCGCTGGCGGCCGAGCAGACCGGCGGCGCGGCCCGCTGCCTGGAGATGGCCACCGAGTACGCCCGGTCGCGGCGGCAGTTCGGCCGGCCGATCGGCTCGTTCCAGGCGATCAAGCACAAGCTGGCCGACGTGCTGCTGCTCGTGGAGTCCGCCCGCTCGGCGGCACACGCGGCGGCACACGCGGCGGCACACGCGGCGGCGGAGTCGGCGGAGTCGGCGGAGTCGGCGGCCGAGCCCGCGGCGGAGCCGGACGTCTTCGCCGCCGTGGCGGGGTCGTACTGCGCGGAGGCCTACCTGACGGCGGCGGGCGAGAACATCCAGGTGCACGGCGGGATCGGGGTGACCTGGGAACATCCGGCGCACCGGTATCTCAAGCGGGCCGCGTCCGACGCCCAGCTCCTCGGCCCGCCGCAGGCGCACCGCGCCCGCCTGGCCCCGCACGTCTTCGGCGAGGCGTAGCACGGCTCAGCCGCCGAGCAGCTCCTCCCACGGATGGCGGGTGTTGGTGCGGCGGGTGGTGTCGAGGGCCTCGGCCAGGCGCCACAGCCCGGGACGCGCGCGCACCCGCGCCCGGCCCATGGGGTCGACCGCGCGCAGCTCGAACCGCACGCCCATCACCTCCAGCACCGCCGAGCCGGCGCCCGAGTGGCCGGCGGCCGCGGGCTCGCTCTCGTCGGCGTCGCCCGCCTGCTCGGCGAGCAGCGCGGCCACCTCCGAGGCGTAGGGCCCGTCGCGCCACTCGATGTGCCAGCTCCGGTCGGCGCCGCGCCACCACGTCAGATCGCGGCAGCACTCGATGAAGTCGGCCTCGGTCGCGAGGGCGGCCATCACCCGGCCGAACGCCTCGTAGCCGCGCGCGTCGGAGAGTGAGGGATCGTCGTCGCCATGGTCGTGGAACGTGCCGTCCTTCGACCGCCGCAGCGCGTGCTTTCGCCTCACGAGCAACCACTCTGATCGGCGGCGCGCCCTTCCCGCAAGACTTCGGCCCTGATAGTCTCTACCAAGCGAGCGCTTGGTTCACTACTTTCGCCGGAGGCGCGATGACGTCCCTACGGATCAGCCTGGGGTACGAACTGGAGGTCCGCGGCCGCACCCGCGAGGTCGAGCAACAGGCGTTCCAGAACGTGATCGAGCAGGTCGTCCTCGGCGATCGGCTCGGGTTCGACACGGCCTGGTTCGTCGAGCACCACTTCACCAGGGGCTTCTCCCACTCCTCCGCCCCCGACCTGGTCCTGGCGGCCATCTCCCAGCGCACCGAGCGCATCCACCTGGGGCTCGGCGTGGTGCTGCTGCCGTTCCAGTCCCCCATCCGCACCGCCGAGCGGGTCGCCACCCTCGACGTGCTGAGCGGCGGCCGGGTCGAGTTCGGCACGGGACGCGGCGCCTCGCCCCTGGAGTACCAGGCCTTCCAGAAGCCGTTCGAGAAGTCGCGGCAAATCTGGGAGGACTCGCTGGAGGCCACCCTGGCCATCTGGCGGGCCGACGGCGAGCCGGTCAGCAGGTCGAACGAGTTCTTCGAGATCCCCGACGTGGCCGTCTACCCGCGTCCGGTCCAGGAGCCGCACCCGCCCGTGTGGGTGGCCTCCACCTCGCTGGAGGGCTACCTGGCCGCCGCCCGCCACGGCTACAACCTGCTGGGCATGACGATGCTCAAGGGCATCGACGACGTCGCCGCCGACATCGCGAAATATCGGGAGTGCCTGGCCGAGAGCGGCTTCGACCCCGACTCCCGCCGGATCGCCCTGATGATCCCCTGGTTCGCCGCCCCCACCCGGGACGAGGCCACCGCCACCGCCGCCGACGCCGTCCTGTGGTACATCCGCCGCCAGGTCAACCTGGTCACCCCGCCCGACTACTACGACGCCCGGCACGCCACCCACCGCGTGCTGGGCCAGCTCGCCGCCGGGATGCCGCCCGAGGAGGCCATGGCCACGCTGCGCGAGCACCTCATGGTCGTGGTGGACGACGTGGAGGGCTCGCGCAAGGCCCTGGCCAGGATCGCCGAGGCGGGCGCCACGGACCTGATCATCCAGGCGCAGGTCGGCGGGCTGGCCCACGAGAGGGTGTGCGAGTCGATGACGCTGTTCATGAACGAGGTGGCCCGTTGACGGCCGCCCGCTGGCTGACCCGCGACGACCTCGCCGCGACCGGACGCTCCGCCGAAGGGCTGCTGCTCGTGGCGCCCGACCTGTCCAGCGTGTTCCCGGCCGGCCCGCAGGAGGCCGCCGCGACCGGGCTCACCGGGGCGGCGCTGCGCGCGGCCGGCGTCGGCGGGCGTGACCGGGTCGTGGTGGCGCTGGCCGAACCGGCGGGCGCGCTGTGGGCCGCCGCCGCCGCGGACGTCGCGCGGGCCGCCGCCGCGGTCGGGCCGCGCGGCCGCCTGCGCCTGCACCACGCGCTGACCGCGCTCGGCGCGACCACGCTGGTCAGCACGCCGACGGGCGCGATGGACCTGCTGGCCCGCCTGCATCTGGAGTTCCTCCTCGACCCGCTCGACCTCGGGCTGGAACACATCGTCCTGACCGGCGAGATCGCCTCCAAGCGCACGATGGGACACCTGGCGGGCGAGTTCGGCTGCGCGGTCACGGAGGTGCTGGCCAGCCCGTTCAGCGGCGGCGCGCTCGCGTTCAGGACCGCCGAGGACGCCCCGCTCACCCCGCTCGCGGACGGCGTGCTGGGCCTGGCCTCGCTGACCAAGGACGACCGGGCCGGTCAGGAGGCCGCGCTGGCCGAGCTGGTCGTCACGCCGTCCGGGCACCCGACGCTGGGCGACGCCGTGCTCAGGACCGGGCTGGTGGCCAGGGCCGACGGCTCCGAGCTGCCCGCGCCCGCGCACACGGTCGGCGAGCACGTGCTGGTCAGGGGCGTGTGGCTGGCGTTGCCCCGGATCGAGAAGGCATTGTCGAAGATCGACGGCGTGACCGGCTGGGAGTTGTCGGTCGAACGTCAGGGCACCCTGGACGCCGCCGCCCTGACCGTGTCGTTCGGCCGGGAGAGCCTGATCAGGAACCCCATGTGGCGGTCGAGGATCGAGCAGGCCGTACGGGCCCTGACCCCGATCTCCGTCGACGTGCGGATCGCCCAGGACGTCCAGGAGACCCCTGTGCCCGGCACTGTGGACGACCGGCGCGGCCACCATCTCGGACGGGACAGAGCCCTCCTCAGCTAGCGCGACGGAGTAGCCGATGGCATCGATGCCCGACTGGGGGACGCTCCCCCGCATGCTGCGCGACCAGGCCGAACGCCATCCCGACGACGTCGTGGTCGTCGAGGGCGGCGCCCGGGTCACGCTGTCGGAGCTCAGGGCGGGAGCCGCCGAGGTGGCCCGCGGCCTGATCGCCCTCGGCGTCGGGCCCGGCGACCGGGTGGCGATCTGGGGCTCGAACTCGGCGTCCTGGGTGCGGCACGCGTTCGGCGTCTGGGACGCGGGGGCCGTCCTCGTGCCGTTGTCGTCGCGGTACAAGGGCATCGAGGCGGCGGGGCTGATCGCCCGTACCAGGGTGAAGGTGCTGATCGTCGGCGATCCGCCGCTCGCCGGCCTGCTGCCGCCCCTGGACGGTCCGGTGACCGTCCGCGCGGCGGGCGACCTGGACGCGGGCGGGGTGAGCGGGCGGGTGGCCGAGGAGCGGGCGCTCGGGGTCGGGCCCGGCGACCTGTGCGAGATCATGTCCACGTCCGGCACCACGGGCACGCCCAAGGGGGTGATGCTCGACCACGCCCAGGTCCTGCGCGGCTACTGGGACTGGGCGGAGATCGTCACGCTGGACGAGCACGACCGCTATCCGGTGATCGCGCCGTTCAACCACGGGTTCGGGCTGAACGCCGGGCTCGTCGCCTGCGTGCTGCGCCGGGCCACGATGTTGCCGATCCCGTCCTTCTCGCCGGACGCCCTGATGTCGCTGATCTCCGACGAGAGGGTGACGATCCTGGCCGGGCCGCCCACTCTGTTCGCCCGGATCCTGGACGAGCTGGAGCGCGCCGACCGGGACGTCTCCTCGTTACGCGTGGCCATCTGCGGGGCCGCGTCCGTGCCCGCCACGCTGATCACCCGGCTGGCCGAGCGGGTCGGCCTGGAACGGATGATCAACGCGTACGGGCTGATGGAGGGCACGGTCGTGTCCATGACGCGGGCCGGTGACCCCATCGACGTGGTCGCGAACACCACCGGCAGGGCCGTACCGGGCATCGAGATCAAGATCGTGGACGACGACGGCGAGCAGGTCGCGCCCGGCACGCGCGGCGAGATCCTGCAACGCGGCTACGGCGTCATGCGCGGCTACTGGGACGAGCCCGCCAGGACCGCCGAGGTGATCGACGCCGACGGCTGGCTGCACACCGGCGACATCGGCGTGCTGGACGAGGCCGGCAACCTCGCCATCGTGGACAGGAAGAAGGAGCTCTACATCGTCAACGGGTTCAACGTCTCCCCCGCCGAGGTCGAGGCGCTCCTGCTGCGGGAGGGCTCGCTGGCCCAGGCCGCCGTGGTCGGCGTGCCCGACGCGGTCTCCGGCGAGGCCGGCGTGGCGTACGTGGTGCCCCGGCCGGACGCCCGCGTCACCGCCGTCGCGCTGCTGGACTGGGCGAAGGCCAACATGTCCAACTACAAGGTGCCCAAGCGCGTCGAGGTGGTGGACGCGCTGCCCGTCAACGTCAACGGCAAGGTCGACAAGCTCGCCCTGCGTTCCCGGGCCGTCTCCGGACCACCGGCGTTTCAGGGGCTGCCATGAGCGGCCGCGTGGGCGAGAATCCGAAGAGGACGGCATTGACGGGAGACGGGTTCATCCGCGCGGCCGACCGGGGATACATCGAGCACACGGGCCGGTTGCACCTCTAGGGACGCGTCCTCCGCGTCGCACCTTCACCGGCATGAGGAGGCAGCGTGGCGTTGCACGTGGCGGTCATCGGGTCGGGCCCCGCCGGGATCTACACGGCTGAGGCGCTGGTCAAACAGTCGGGCGAGGCTGTCCGGGTCGACGTGCTCGAACGGCTGCCCACGCCGTACGGGCTGGTCAGGTACGGCGTGGCGCCCGACCACACGTCGATCAAGTCGATCGCGAACTACCTGCGCAGGGTGCTGGAGCTGCCCCAGGTGCGCTTCCTCGGCGGCGTCACCCTGGGCCGCCACGTCTCCGTCGAGGACCTGCTCGGCGTCTACGACGCGGTCGTCTACTGCACGGGCGCGATGGTCGACCGGCGGCTCGACATCCCCGGCGAGGACCTGCCGGGGAGCGTGGCGGCCACCGACTTCGTCAACTGGTACTGCGGCCACCCCGACGTCGATCCCGGCCGGTTCACCCTCGACAGCTCCGAGGTCGCGGTGATCGGGGTCGGCAACGTGGCCGTCGACGTCGTCCGGGTGCTGGCCAAGACCGCCGAGGAGCTGCGGCACACCGACGTGCCGCACGACGTCCTCGACCGGCTGAGCCAGAGCCAGGTCAAGGCGATCCACATGGTCGGCAGGCGGGGGCCCGAGCACGCCAAGTTCACCCTGAAGGAGCTGCGCGAGCTGGGCGAGCTGACCAACGCCGACGTGTGCGTGCGCCCGGACGAGGCGGCCGTGCTCGGCGCCGACTTCCCGCGCCAGGTCCAGGGCAACATCAACGTCCTGCAGTCGTGGGCCGGCCGCGAGCCCGTGGGCCGTCCGCGCCGCCTCGACGTGCGCTTCTGGCTGCGTCCTGTGGAGATCCTGGGGGCCGACCGGGTCGAGGGGCTCCGGCTGGAGCGCACCCGCCTGTCGGAGGAGGGCCGCGTCGTCGGCACCGGCGAGTACGAGACGCTGCCCGTCGGCATGGTCCTGCGCTCGGTCGGCTACCAGAGCGTCCCGCTGCCCGGCGTGCCCTTCTCCGAGCGGACGATGACCGTGCCCAACGAGGCCGGCCGGGTGCGCCCGCGCGAGTACGTGGCGGGCTGGCTCAAGCGCGGTCCGACCGGCGTCATCGGCACCAACAAGTCCGACGCCGCCGAGACGGTCCGCACGCTGCTGGCCGATCTGGAGGGCGAGTCCCTGGAGGGCGGCGCGCGGGGGTCGCGGCCGTCGGTCGAGTCGCTGCTGGCCGAGCGCGGCGTGCGGCCGGTGACCTACGACGACTGGCTGGCCATCGAACGGGCCGAGGGCGAGCTGGCCAGGTCGCTCGGCCGGGGCGAACGCGTCAAACTGGTCGGCGTCGACACCATGCTCCGCGCCTGCGCCCACCCGGAATGAGCCCGTACGTGAACGATGAGCCCGTGCCCGGTTTCGCCGAGGTCCACGCGGTCCAGCAGGCCCGCTTCCCCATGGCCGAGCCGGGCTGGCAGCCGGTCCACACGGTCTACGTGCCCGCCGACCGTTTCTCCGCCTCGACCGTCGCCGAGTGGGGGGAGCAGGCGTTCTCGCTGGCCAAGGCCCATCTGGAGGCGTTCGCCCCCGACGTGCGCGACCGGGTGCTCGGCAAGCTGGCCCGCGAGCCGGTCGAGGACCTGCGGATCGACTTCGAGGACGGCTACGGCGTGCGCCCGCACGAGGAGGAGGACGGGCACGCCGAGCGGGCCGCGCGGGCCGTGGCCGACCTGCACGCCGGCGGCACGCTGCCGCGCCGGTGGGGGCTGCGGGTGAAGTCGTTCGCCGACGGCGACCCGGCGAGGTCGGTGCGCACGCTCGGCGGCTTCCTGACCGGGGTGCTGGAGCGGGCCGGCGAGCTTCCCGCGGGGTTCACGGTGACGTTCCCGAAGGTGCTCATGGAGGAGTACCTCGGGCAGTTCGCGGGCGTCCTGGACCGGCTGGAGGCGCGCCTCGGCCTGTCCGGGCTGCGCTTCGAGATGCAGGTGGAGGCCCCGCAGACGCTGCCCTTCCTGCGCGCCGAGCTGCCCGGGTCGCTCGGCGGGCGGCTGGCCGCGGCGCACTTCGGCGTGTTCGACTACACCGCCGCCCTCGGCCTGCCGCCGCACGAGCAGCGGCTCGACCATCCGGCCTGCGACCACGCCAGGCACGTGATGCAGACGGCGTTCGCGGGCACGGGCGTCGAGCTGTCCGACGGTTCGCTGGCCGCCGCGCCCGCCTCCGACCGGGCCGAGGACGTCCACGCCCTGTGGGGACGGCACGCCCGGCTGGTCGGCCACTCGCTGGCCCACGGCTTCCATCAGGGCTGGGACATGCACCCGGCCCAGCTCGTGAGCAGGTTCGCCACCGTCTACGCCTTCCACCTGGCCCGTTACGACTCCTACCGGGAGCGCGTACGGGCCTGGGAGGAGGGGCGGGCGTCCGGGGGCGGCGTCATGGACGAGCCCGCCACCGTCAAGGCGCTGGCCGCCGCCCTGCGCCGCGCCGACGCGGCCCTGTCCATCCGAACCTGAGGGCTCAGTCGCGCTCGACCAGGGAGCGCCACTGCCGGACCAGCCGCCACTCGACCGGGTCCGTCCAGCTCGCCCGTACGGCCGAGCCCACGTGGAAGGCGCGGATGCCGTAGTCCAGCAGGTCGGGCACGTGGGCGGGCTTGAGGCCGCCGCCGGCCAGGATGATCGACCCGTCGCCGGCCTCGGCCCTGGACCTCAGCGTCGGCAGCCCCGCGCCGACCCCGTGGGGGGAGCCGGAGGTGAGCACGGTCGCCAGGTTGGGCAGCAGCCGCACGGCCCGCCAGGACGCCTGCACGTCGGCGGCGTGGTCCACCGCGCGGTGGAAGGTCCACGGGAGCGGCGAGACGGCGTGGATGAGCGCCTCGGTGGCCGCCAGATCGACCACGCCCGCGCCGTCCAGGAAACCGAACACGAACCCGGCCGCGCCCGCCTGCGCGAGCGCCTTGGCGTCGCGGCGCAGCCGGTCCAGGACGTCGGGGTCGGCGAGGAAGCCGGCCTCGCAGCGGAGCATCACCATCTGGGGCAGGGGGCATTCCGCGGAGATCGCGGCGACCGTCTCCGGTGCTGGGGTGAGCCCGTCGGCCGCCATGTCGGCGACGACCTCCAGGCGGTCGGCGCCGCCCTGCTCGGCGGCCACGGCGTCGCGCACGTTCAGCGCGATCACCTCAAGGAGGGAACCGGTCATGGAGGAGAGGTTATATGGTGCTCTGTCCACTTGCGCCGGAAACGCACGTGCCCATTGGGGCCCTTGCGGTATGATCTTGGACCCACACGACCGGCTGGGCGGCGCGACCGCCGGCCGGACCCGGCCCCCCACCGGACCGGATCCGGCCAGAGGGGTCGCTAGGCGCTGATCAGCTCCGCGACCGTCAGGTCACGGAAGGCCGTCGTGGACAGGTCCCGCGACGCCCGCTGGAACAGGGCCCCGGACGAGCGGTGCGGCAGGTCCACCGTGCGGACGTGCCGGAAACCGCGCCTGCGGTAGTACTCCTGGAGCCGCGGGTTGGCCTTGGCGCAGTCGAGCCGGAGCCAGGGCAGCCCGGCGGAACGGGCCGAGGAGCAGGCCCAGTCGAGGAGCGCGTCACCGAGCCCGCTGCCGGACCACGGCCGCGCCACGGCCAGCTTGTGGACGTAGAGCGCGGCCCCCGGAGCGTCGGCGGGGGTCCAGAACTCCGGGTCGGCGTGGTCGTCGAGGGCGATGGTGGCCACGGGCGGGGTCTGCCCGTCGAGGTCGAGATAGCGGAGTTCGTCGTCGAGCAGGTACAGGGTCCGCTCCTCGATGAGCGGCTCGATCCGCTCGGGGCCGAATCCCTGCCGCGGCCACTGCCGCACTCCCTTCGTGTAAAGCCACTCGGCGGTGTCCGCGAGGAGCCTGAGTACGCCGGGAAGGTCCGCGGGCTCCGCGCGCCGGAGTGCGAGGGGGTGAAGGAGGGTGTTTGTGTGCATAATACAGCCCTTCGATGCGTAGGGTGCCCATGCCGACACAGAGCGTGATGGCGCGATGTCGCGCAGGGGCGAAACGGGTCCTCAACCCGATATATATGGATAAATGGCGATTTAGGGGAGTATGCACGACTCCCCTAGGCCAGCGAGGCGGCTTTCTCGCTGCGCCCGGCCGGCGGGATCACCCCTTCAACCGAGCCCGTCAGCGGCGACGATCGAGCTCGTATCTGATCAGATGTTTGTCGGCGGGCAGCACCGACACAGCGACACGCACGGGTATGTCGGCCCCGTCGTACCCGACCCGGACGTACACCATGACTGGTGTGCCGAGTTCGAGTTGGAGGCGCTCGGCCTCCTCCTGGTTGGGCATGCGGGCCCAGATGTCGTCGACGACGCGTATCTGCGCATGGCCCAGTTCTTCCAGGACCCTGTTCGCCCCTCGTGCGATGTCTCCGGGCCTGGCGATCTCGGAATCGGCGACCAGATCACGGGGAAAGTAGGAGTCGTTGGTGTTGTACGGCTGGCCGTCGACGAACCGCAGACGGCGGCGCACGACCGCCAACTCCCCATCCGCCAGCTCCAGCCTGCTGGCGATCTCCTCGACGGGAGAAACCGTCAGCACTTCAATGTACTGGCTGGGCGCCCGGCCTTCCTGCGCAACGGCGTAGGCGAAGGCCTCCTTCAGTTCTCCGGTGGGCTGCGGCTCCAGCTCGCGCTGCGGGTAGATGAGCAACGGCCTGCGGTCCCGGACCACCGTGCCGCGCCGCGGCGTACGCGTGACCAGTCCCTCGTTGACGAGCTCTCCGAGGGCCAGCCTGACGGTGTTCCTGCTCACCCCGTGGTCTTCCATGAGCTGTGCCTCGGTCGGCAGCTGCGCCCCGGGGCCGAGGACACCCGAGTAGATGGCTCGACGCAATTCCGCCGCCACCTGCTGATACAGCACCGACCTTGCCACTTTCACCCCTTTTGTTCCAACAATTTAGACGATCTGGTTCTAGCAGGCCACAACCCCTTGACCGAAGCCCCTCGACCGGCCCATCATCCATTCGTTGGTACAAATCCATCTAAAGGCCGGTGAGGGGGTGGAGGCCAAGTGTTGCCGGTTCACTCGGACACGCCGTTCCTGCCCTGGCAGAACCCTCGTGAAGCAACTCGTTTACTGCGTTACGCGTTGCGACCCGCCGGGTTCCCCCACAGATGTCAGAGCAAGGAAATGGGAATGTCCGCGCTCTCGGTGTCGACCGAACCGACCGTGTGGCGCATAGACGGATCCTTTGTCTGGAACGAGGAGGGTGGCGCCCCCGTCACGCACCCCATGGATGACCCGATCGGCTCAGCTCGACGCATCACCGCTCGTCGCCGGCGGCACGTGCCTTCGCACACCCCCACCGACTCCGTGCGCGAACTCACGGCCTAGGACTCCATCCCTCGCCGGAGTCCTGGCGTCGCCGCTCACGGGGCAGGAAGCGCGTCCTGGCGGGTCCCCCACGCCCGCCAGGACGCGCCTTCCTCCGAGGGACCCTCTTGCGCCGCCGTACCGCCCCCGTGTCCGGAGGGCTGCGCGCCACCCGGCTCAGGCCCGGGCCGGCGGCAGGAGTCAGCGGTCGTGACCTCGGGGTCACGGCTGTCGCCGAGTCGCTACCGCACACGTACGCCGCCAAGTCCGGGTCGCCTCCATGTTTGACGCCTCCGCTTCATCATCAACCCTTGAGGGCCAACCTGGGGGCACCTTCGCAATGGTGGGACTGGTGGGAATTTCCGGTACCAATCGAAACTCCGGACCGAGGTCGATCAGCGGGAGGATGTGCGCTCGGGCGAATGGGCATCCAGATCCCCGCTCAGGGGCTCCCAGTCGAGCAGGGTCAGCCGGTCGTCGATCCGCGTGCGGACCCCTCGTACGCGCTGGCCGGGCTCCGGCTCGGGAGCGGCGCCGCGCCAGTTCCCGTGCACCAGGCAGCCGGGGACCGCGTCCAGCCGGACCATCACCACGACGTACGGCTCCGCCGCGCCCGGCATGAAGGGCCGCCGGTTGACGATCCAGCTCTCGACCACGCCCTCGGCCGGCACCGGGTCCCACCGCCACGCCTCGCCCCGGCAGGACGGGCAGAAGGCCCGCGCCGGGAAGCGCGCGGTCCCGCAACCGTCGCAGCGCTGAACCGCGAACCCCTCCCGCGCCAGGCGCTCCCACCACTCGGCGGAGTCGCGGTCGGGCTCGGGACGAGGACCGTGGGCCATGGGTCACGACCTCCTGAGGATCAGTGCGGAGGTGGCCGGCAGGATGTAGCCGGGCTGGGCCGTCGAGAGCGCCACTTCGGCGCCGGGCACCTGCCGGTCGCCCGCCTCGCCCCGGAGCTGGGCGACCGCCTCGGCGATGTGGTTGACGCCGTGCACGTACCCCTCCGACAGGAAGCCTCCGTGGGTGTTCACGGGCAGCTCGCCGTCCAGGGCCGTGGCCCCCGACTCCACGTACGGGCCGCCCTCGCCCTTGCCGCAGAAGCCGTAGTCCTCCAGCTGGACGATCACCGAGTACGTGAAACAGTCGTAGATCTCGGCCACGTCCACGTCGCCGGGGCCGAGACCGGCCTGCGCGTACAGGCGGGGGGCCAGGGTGGCGGCCGCGGTCACCGTGGGGTCGGCCGGGCCCGTACCCGACAGGTGGGACGTGCCGCCACCCCAGGCCGCCGCCGAGATCAGGACGGGGTGGCGGCGCAGGTCGCGGGCGCGTTCGGCCGTGGTGACGACGACCGCGCAGGCGCCGTCGGTCTCCAGGCAGCAGTCCAGGAGGCGGAACGGCTCGGCGATCCACCTGCTGGCCAGGTAGTCCTCCAGCGTGATGGGGGTACGCATGAGCGCCCGCGGGTTCTTGACCGCGTTGGCGCGCTGGGTGACGGCCAGCCGGCCGAAGTGCTCGGGTCTGGTGCCGTACCGGAGCATGTGGGCGCGGGCGTACATGGCGTACTGCTGCGGCGGGGCGAAGTAGCCGTACGGGGCCTGGTACTGGACCTCGGGGCTCGCCGGGAGGCCGCGTCCGGTGCCGCCCATGCGGAACTCGGACCGGGCGTTGACGGCGCGGTAGCAGACGACGGTCTCGGCCATGCCCGTGGCCACGGCCAGGGCGGCCTGGCCGACGACGGCGTGCGAGACGCTGCCGCCGCCGAACTGGTCGAGGTGCCAGGCGAGATCGGGCAGGCCGAGCGCGGGGGCCACCAGGGAGGGCGGGGCCGAGTCGCCGACGCGGTGGGTGGCCAGGCCGTCCACGGCGTCCGGGGGGAGGCCGGCGTCGTCGAGGGCGGCGAGGATCGCGCGGCAGGCGAGGGTGAGGGTGCTGACGCCCGAGTTCTTGGTGAAGGGGGTGTAGCCGACTCCCGCTACGGCGGTCACATCCCGAAATTCAAGCAAGCGCTTGGGCACATCGGCCACGCTATGCCCCCCCCTTTCCCCATGTCAACCACCACCCCGCAGCCCCAGGGACGCCTCCCTCAAGGGGACGGCACACCGGAACACGCAAGCCGACGGGCGAACGAACGACCCTCGCCGTACACCTTGCGCCGACCCGCACCGTCCCCCACCCCACCGACCCGGCGCCGGAGTCGGGCCCGGAACCTCTCACCAGAAGCCGCCGAGAACCGTCCAAGCACCGGCGGAGCGGCGCGGGGACCTGCGGCGCCACCGGCACGGGCGGGCGGCGGGCCTGCGTGGGCGGCGGGTGGGGTGGGTTGACAGCGGGGTGGGGTGGGCTTAGTGTCCAAGCAAGCGCTTGGTATGTAGAATGGGCGCAGTCGGTCACGAGGAGGCGGACCCATGAGCACACACGCTGCCCGGCTCATCGCGCCGGACGGCTGTCGCGGCCTTCCGACGCCCCACCAGCGCAGCAGGACTCGCAACGGAGCCGCCATGCCGCCCGGCCCTTCACAGCACAGCGGGAACGGCCACCCCGACAGCCGCCGGTTCCGGCAGGTCCTCGGCAGGTTCGCGACCGGCGTGGTGGCGATCACCGCCCTCGACCCTGCGGACGACCAGCCCTGCGGCCTGGCGGCCAACTCCTTCACCTCGGTCTCGCTCGACCCCCCGCTGGTGGCCTTCTGCGTCGCCCACACCAGCACGAGCTGGCCCCGGGTACGCGGCGCGAAGGTCGTCACCGTGAACGTGCTGGCCGAGCACCAGCAGCCGGTCTGCGCGCAGATGGCGGCCAAGGGCGGCGACAAGTTCGCCGGCCTGGCCTGGACCGGCTCCCCCGGCGGCAACCCGGTGCTCGAAGGCGCGCTGGCCTGGATCGACTGTGTGATCGAGGCCGAGCACCCGGCGGGCGACCACATGATCGTGGTGGCCCGGGTGCTGCAGCTCGACACGCACGCCGACGGCGGCCCGCTGGTCTTCTTCCAGGGCGGCTACGGAGGATTTGTTGAGCCTTCGTGAGGAGGCCCGCGCCTGGCTGGAGAAGAGCCTGTCCGGCGAGTTCGCGCACGTCCGCGGCCTCGGCGGCCCCGGCAGGGAGCACGAGGGGCACGAGCTGCGCCTGGCCTGGGAGCGCCGGCTCGGCGAGGCTGGCTGGACCTGCCTGAGCTGGCCCGAGCGGTACGGCGGCCGCGCCGCCTCCCTCGACGACCAGGTCGCGTTCTACGAGGAGTACGCCAGGGCCGACGCTCCTGCCCGGGTCGGCCTGATCGGCGAGGGGCTGATCGGCCCGACCATCCTGGAGTTCGGCACCGACGAGCAGAAGGACCGGTTCCTCCCGCCGATCCAGCGCGGCGAGGAGCTGTGGTGCCAGGGTTACTCCGAGCCCGAGGCCGGTTCCGATCTGGCGAACGTCCAGACCAGGGCGCGGCTCGAAGGAGACGAGTGGGTCGTCTCCGGGCAGAAGGTGTGGACGTCGCTGGCCCACGTCGCCGACTGGTGCTTCGTCCTGTGCCGTACCGAGGAGGGCTCGCAGCGGCATAGCGGGCTGTCGTACCTGCTGGTGCCGATGGGACGGCCGGGCGTCACCGTACGTCCGATCAGGCAGCTCACCGGCACCTCCGAGTTCAACGAGGTGTTCTTCGACGGCGCGCGCACGGCGGCGGGGAACGTGCTCGGGGCGCCGGGCGAGGGCTGGCGGGTGGCCATGGCCACGCTGGGCCACGAGCGCGGGGCGTCCACGCTGGGCCAGCAGATCGGGTTCCGGCGGGAGCTGGCCGAGGTGATCGCGACCGCCCGGCGGACGGGGGCGGCCGACGATCCGGTGCTGCGCGACCGGCTGGTCCGGTCGTGGCTGGAGCTGGAGATCATGCGGATGAACGCCCTGCGCATGCTGCGCCCGGACCCGGGCCCGGAGGTGTCGATCGCCAAGCTCTACTGGTCGGAGTGGCATCGCCGGCTGGGCGAGCTGGCCCAGGAGGTTCAGGGGAAGGCCGGGCTCGTGGCGCAGGACGGGCTGAACGACCTGCAACGCTTGTATTTGTTCAGCCGGGCGGACACGATCTATGCCGGGTCGAGTGAGATCCAGCGGAACATCATCGCCGAGCGCACTCTCGGACTCCCCCGCTGATTGGAGCACGGATGGCACCGCCCTATCCGAAGTCGCACGGCCTGCTCGACGGCAAGGTCACGCTGGTGACCGCCGCCGCGGGCGCGGGTATCGGCTACGCCACCGCCAGGCGCTGCGCCGAGGAGGGGGCGACGATCGTCATCTCCGACCGGCACGAGCGCCGCCTGTCCGCCGCCGCCGAGTCGCTGACCGAGCTGACCGGCGTCAAGCCGCTGGCGGTCCCGTGCGACGTGACGTCGGAGCCGCAGGTGCTGGCGCTGTTCGACGCGGTGGTGGAGGCGCACGGCCGGCTCGACGTGGTGATCAACAACGCCGGTCTCGGCGGTACGGCCCCGCTGGCCGAGATGACCGACGAGCAGTGGCACGCGGTCGTCGACGTCACCCTCAACGGCACCATGCGCTGCACCAGGGCGGCGGTCCGGCACATGATCGGCCAGGGCTCCGGCGTGATCGTGAACAACGCCTCGGTGGTCGGCTGGCGGGCGCAGCGCGGGCAGGCGCACTACGCGGCGGCCAAGGCCGGGGTGATGGCGCTGACGAGGTGCGTCGCGCTGGAGGTCGCCGAGCACGGCGTCCGGGTGAACGCGGTGGCGCCGTCACTGGCCGTGCACCCCTTCCTGGCGAAGGTGACGAGCGAGGAACTGCTGGCCGAGCTGGCCGCCAAGGAGGCGTTCGGGCGGTCGGCCGAGCCGTGGGAGGTGGCCAACGTGATCGTCTTCCTGGCCAGCGACTACTCCTCGTACATGACGGGCGAGACCGTCTCGGTCTCCTCGCAACATCCCTGAGCTGGCCCTGTCAGGGAGAATTCGGGGTAGGCGGCGGGGAGGCGGCGGACTACCGTCCGTGTCATGGGCACACGCTCCTCCTTCCTGCTCGACGTCCTGATCAGCGAGTTCGGCGAGTCGATCAAACGGGACCCGGCCGCCTTCCGGCGCAAGTTCCGCAAGATGGCGGCCTCCCCCTTCGCGTTCTACCGGGGCAGCGCCGGCCTGTTCTACGCCGACCTGACCGGCGACTTCGCCGACGGCTCCTACGTCGACGAGCCCACCGGCCGGGTCTGGATCCACGGCGACCTGCACGCCGAGAACTTCGGCACGTACATGAACGCCTCCGGGGTGCTGGTCTTCAACGTCAACGACTTCGACGAGGCCTACGTCGGCCCCTACGTCTGGGACCTCAAGCGCTTCGCCGCCAGCGTGGCGCTGATCGGCTACGCCAAGGCACTGTCGGACGAGACGATCAGCACGCTGGTGGGCGAGTTCGGGCGGGCGTACCTGACGGAGCTGCACGGCATCGCGACCGGCGGCGACGACGCCATCGGCTCGCTCACCCTGGAGACCACCGGCGGCGTGCTGCACAGGGTGCTCCAGACGGCGCGGCTCAGCACGCGGGTGGCGATGCTGGACGTCGAGACCGTGATCGACGACTACGACCGGCGCTTCGCCCTCATGGACGGCCGGGAGCCGGTCGACGCCGCGACCCGGGAGCAGGTGCTGGCGGCGTTCGAGGGCTACCTGGCGACGCTGCCGACGCCGTCCAACCCGGTCGAGCACGTCGTCAAGGACGTGGCGCTGCGCAAGGGCGTCGGGATCGGGTCGGCGGGGCTGCCGTCGTACAACCTGCTGCTGGAGGGGCGCTCGCAGGCGCTGGAGAACGACGTCATCCTCTACATGAAGCAGGCCCAGGCGCCGGCCGTGGCCCGGTACGTCGACAACGAGAAGGCGGCCTCCTACTTCCTGCACCAGGGCCACCGCACGGCGGAGTCGCAGCGGGCGCTGCAGGCCTACGCCGACCCGTGGCTCGGGTACGCCTCGCTCGGCGGGGTGGGCCAGCTCGTGGCCGAGGTGTCGCCGTACTCGGCCGACCTCGACTGGGACGACGTCAACGAGCCGGACGAGCTGCGTTCCATCATGCGCGACCTGGGACGGGCGGTGGCCCGCATGCACTCGGTGGCCGACGACGAGTCCAGCCACGACCTGGTGGACTTCTCGACGGAGGAGGCGATCGTCAGGGTCATCGACGGCGATCAATCCGGATTCATCGGCATGTTGGTGGATTTCGCTCACCGTTATGGGGCACAGGCTCGGGAAGACCATCAACGGTTCGTCGACCTGTTCAGGAACGGTCGCCTGCCCGGCGTGTGAGCCCTCGCGGCGACCGCGGAGGAGCATCGTGCGTCATCTCATTGGGCTGCTGCTGGGGACCGAGGAGGACTGGCCGGCGGCGTTCGAGACCGTGTTACGCCGGCTGGGGCCGATCAAGGGGGTGGGCGAGTTCGACGTCGAGCGCATCACGATCGAGCCGTTCGACCTGCGCGCCAAGCCACGCCACGAGCTGGTGATCGACCGGCTGGCGTACTGGTACTACCACCCGCGCGAGTGGCTGAAGAAGATCGCCATGATGGACGACGTCTATCTGCTGAACAGCCCGTTCACGTTCCAGTCGATGGAGAAGCACGCGGCCTACTGCGCGATGATGCGGCTGGGCCTCAAGGTGCCGGAGACGGTGCTGGTGCCGTACAAGAACCCGCTGGACAACGCCCGTTACGCCTACACCGCCGAGCGCTACAACCGGTCCTTCGACCTCGACGCGGTCGCCGAGCGCATCGGCTACCCGCTGTTCATGAAGCCGTACGACGGCGGGGCCTGGCGGGGCGTCTCCCGCGTGCGCGACCGCGACGAGCTGCACCGCGCCTACGACCAGAGCGGCGAGATGCTCATGCACCTCCAGCAGTCCGTCGAGGGGTACGACGCCTTCGCCAGGTCGCTGTCGATCGGCGCGGAGACCATGGTCATGCGCTTCCGCCCGGACGAGCCGATGCACGACCGCTACGCCGTGGACCACGAGTTCCTCTCGCCGTCGGTGGGCGAGGAGGTCGTCACCGTCGGGCGGCTGGTGAACGCGTTCTTCCGCTGGGAGTTCAACTCCTGCGAGACCCTGGTCAAGGGCACGGACGTGCACCCGATCGACTACGCCAACGCCTGCCCCGACGTGGCCCTGACCAGCCTCCACTACTACTTCCCCTGGGCGATCAAGGCGCTGGTGAAGTGGAGCGTGTTCTGCGTGGCCACCCGCCGCCGCCCGCGCATCGACCTGGAGACGCACGACTACTTCGAGGTCACCGGCGACTACGGGGAACGGCTGGCCCAGTACCGGAAGCTGGCCGACCGGTACTTCGAGGTGGACCGGTACGAGGAGTTCTGCCGTACCCATCTGGGGCACCTCGATGAGGTCGTCCTGGACTGGGTGGCCGGGCCGGAGTTCGACCGGTTGCTGGTGGACACGGTGGCGGCCACGTACCCGGCGGGCGAGCGTGAGCGGTTCACCGAGCACTTCCGCGGGCTGCTGCGACTCTGGGTGAAGGACGCGGGCAGCTAGTAACCGACCGGTCGGTATGGCATGCTTCCGGAACATGACTCTGTTCTCGGTGGAAGGCAAGACGGTCGTCGTCACCGGTGGTTCGCGCGGCATCGGCCGCATGATCGCCGCCGGGTTCGTGGAGGCGGGCGCGACCGTCGTCATATCGGCGCGCAAGTCGGCCGAGGTCGAGAAGACGGCCACGGAGCTGGGGTGCACGGCCGTCCAGGCCGACCTGTCCACGCCCGAAGGGGTGGACACGCTGGTCACGGCGGTGGGCGGCCCGCTGCACGTGCTGGTCAACAACGCCGGCGCGACCTGGGGCGCGCCCCTGGAGGAGTATCCGGAGCACGCCTTCGACAAGCTCTGGGACATCAACGTCAAGGGCGTGTTCTACCTGACCCAGAAGTTCCTGCCGCACCTGCGGGAGGCGGCCGGCGCGGACGACCCGGCCCGGGTGATCAACGTGGGCTCGATCGACGGCATCCGGGTGCCCGCCCTGGAGAGCTACGCCTACTCCTCCACCAAGGCGGCCGTGCACATGCTGACCCGCCACCTGGCCAGGCAGCTGGCCAAGGACCACATCACGGTCAACGCCATCGCCCCCGGGCCGTTCGACTCCAAGATGATGGCCTTCGCCCTGGACGATCCCGCCACCCGCGCCGCCATCGCCTCGAACATCCCCCTGGGACGGATCGGCCGGCCCGACGACATGGCGGGCGCGGCCATCTTCCTGTCCTCGCGGGCGGGGGCGTACCTGACGGGCACGGTCATCCCGGTGGACGGCGGGATCTCCTGCTGATCAGACCAGCTCGGCCAGGGCCCGGGCGAGGTTCGCCGCGGCGTCCGGCGCGTAACGCAGGAACAGGTACGGCTCGGTCAGCTCCAGCTCGATGACCACCGGCGTGCCGTCGGACAGCCGGACCAGGTCGATCCTGGCGTAGAGAAGGGCGTGGGGAATGGCTGCGAGCACCTTCTCGGCCAGGTCGACCTGGTCCGGGGCCGGGGTGCGGAGCTCGGCCCGCGCGTTGTGGTCGAAGGTCGCGCCCGCCGCCAGCATCGGATGGCGCCGGACGGCGTGGCTGAGGCGGCCGTTGAAGTACAGCAGGGAGGTCTCGCCCTCCGACTCCACCATGTCGAGGTAGGGCTGGACCATCGGCTGCCGCCCCGCGGCCTGGAGGGCGGCGGCCAGCTCAGCGGCCTTGCCCCGGTCGGTGGTCCTGGTCGTGTCGCGGGCCCCGGCGGAGATCGCCGGCTTGACGACGTACTCCGGCCAGTCGGGCAGGTCGTCGGCGGACCAGTGGGTGGGCACGGTCGGCACGCCCAGGTCTCTCAGATAGGTCTTGTCGGTGTTGCTCTCCAGGACGGCGGCCGGGTTGAGCAGCCGGGTGACGGACTCCACCCGGCGGGCCCAGGCCAGGAACTCCTCGCGCCGGTCGATGTAGTCCCAGACCGATCGCACGACGACGGCGTCGTAGGCGCTCCAGTCGGCTTCGGGGTCGTCCCAGCGTTCGGCACGGGCCTCGATGCCGTGGGCCTGCCAGTGGGAGAGCGCGAGGTCACGCTCGTCGTCCTGGCCGGTTCGGTCGTCAAAGGTGACATATGCGCATTTCGTCATCCACGGATGGTAGTGGGGGCGGGCCGGGTCATCTCGACCCGGCCCGTACGGGAGCGCCCTCTCCGCGCCGGAGGACGCCCCCGGGTCCGGCTAGGAGTCGACGCTGGAGCCGGCGTGGCTGGCGTCGGTGGCGGTCGTGGCGTTGCCGTTGACGTTGTTGACGCTCGTGGCGTCGGTGCCGCTCACGTTCACGTTCACGACGTTGCCGAAGTTGTTGCCCGACTGCGAGGTGTCGTGGTTGGAGCTGGAGTTGCCCGAGGTGATGTCGGCGTAGGCCGGGGAGGACAGGAGCGTCAGGGCGGCGGCCGCGGCGACGGCGCCGGTGGTCACGCAGAGCTTCTTCATCATGTCGATGTCCCTTCCTTCAGAGCTGTACGGACGTCAGTGGAAGATGTAGGTCACCGCGACGCCGCCGTCAGTGGCGGTGGACGCGATGCCGTTGATGTTGTTGACGTTGGTCGAGTCCCAGCCACCGTGGATGGCCGCGGAGACGTCGCCGAAGTTGTTGCCGGCCTGCGACGAGTCGCTGTTGCTGCTCCAGTTGTCGGACCAGGTGTCAGCGTGGGCGGGAACGGCCGCCATGGCGACGCCGGCGGCCGCGGCCAGGACGGCACCCGCGGCGCTCAGCCTTTTGATCACTTCTGCTCCTTACCGGTGAGGACCCCTTGGGAAGCGGCGGGGCACCAGGGCCCTGGGCAGCCACCGCCCCCTTTTTTGACCTTCTGTGACTCATTCGGATCAAGGTCAATGCGACTATATAACTCTGCGTTGCCACACGGTAGCTAAGAGTGATCAGAACATTGTTCGTGGCCCACCCTGACATGAGATGGCAGTGACCCGGCCCTACGGTCCGGCCATGATCTACGAACTGCGGCGCTACACCCTGCACCCCGGGCGGCGCGACACGCTGGTCACGCTGTTCGAGCGCGAGTTCGTCGAGCCGCAGGAGGCGCTCGGCATGCGCGTCGCCGGCACCTTCCGCGACCTCGACGCCCCCGACACCTTCACCTGGCTGCGCGCCTTCCCCGACATGAAGGCCCGCCGGGCGGCGCTGGAGGGCTTCTACGGCGGCCCGGTCTGGGCGGCCCACCGCGACGCCGCCAACGCCACAATGATCGACTCGGACGACGTGCTCCTGCTCCACCCGTCCGGGCCGCCGCTTCCGTCCTGGGACCGGCCGGCCTCGGTCGCAGCCGAACCGCCCGCCGCGCTCTACGTCGCGACGATCTGCCACGTCGAGGAGGGCTTCGCCGACTTCTTCGCCCGGCAGGTCGCGCCCGCGCTGGCCGAGGCCGGGACGCCGCCGGTCGGCTGCCTGGAGAGCGAGCACGCCGAGAACACCTTTCCCCGCCTGCCCGTCCGGACCGGGGAGAACGTGTTCGTGTGGTTCACCCGCTTCGCCCGGCCCGAGGACGAGCGCGAGGCGGACCTCTCCCTGCTCGACGGCCGCCTGACCGCCCCGCCGGTGCGCTTCCGCCTGCGTCCCACCGCCCGGTCGTCGATGCGCTGACGCCCTTGCGGCAGGAGGACGTCAGGGGGCGGCGCCGTAGACGGGTTCGGGGGCGGGGGCGGCCTCCAGGAGCGTGGCGACGGCCTCGCCGACCTCCTGCGGCGACCAGCGGGCGCCCCGGTCCACGGCGGGGCCGTGGCGCCAGCCGGTGGCCAGGGAGATCGTGCCGCCCTCGACCTCGAACACCCGGCCCGTCACGTGCGCGGAGGCCGCCGAGCCGAGCCAGACCACGAGGGGGGCGACGTTGGCCGGGTCCATGGGGTCGAAGCCGGACGGCGGCCTGGCCATGGTGGCCGCGAACACCTCCTCGGTCATCCGGGTGCGGGCGGCGGGCGCGATGGCGTTGACCGTGACGCCGTAGCGGGCCAGTTCGGCGGCGGCGACCTGGGTGAGGGCGGCGATCCCGGCCTTGGCCGCCGAGTAGCCGCCCTGGCCGACGCTGCCGAGCAGGCCCGCGCCCGACGAGGTGTTGACCACCCTGCCGGACACCTCCTCCCCCGCCTTCGACCGCTCCCGCCAGTACGCGGCCGCGTGCCGCAGCGGCAGGAAGTGGCCCTTGAGGTGCACGCGGACGACGTCGTCCCATTCCTGCTCGGTCATCGAGACCAGCATCCGGTCGCGCAGGAATCCGGCGTTGTTCACCAGCACGTCCAGCCGGCCGTACGCGCTGACGGCGGTCTTGACCAGGCGGGCGGCGCCGGCCCAGTCGGACACGTCGTCGCAGTTGGCCACCGCCCGGCCGCCGAGGGCCTCGATCTCGGCGACGACCTCGTGCGCCGGGCCGGCGGACGCGCCGCCGCCGTCGCGGGCGGTGCCGAGGTCGTTCACCACGACGCGGGCGCCCTGGCGGGCGAACTCCAGGGCGTGCTGCCTGCCGATGCCGCGTCCGGCGCCTGTCACGATCACCACACGGCCAGCGCAAATGCCCACAAGACCTCCCAAGGGGATCATGAACAGATATCAGGAAATATCGTCGGAAGCCAGGTATTGCCAGGCGGGGATCTCGCCGCCGCCGTCCACCCGAACCTCGGCGCCGGTCACGTAGCCGGGGGCGGCCAGCCACAGGCACGCCCCGGCCACGTCGGCGGGCGTGGCCGGGCGGCCCGCGGGGATGGTCGCGTCCGCCCGCCCGTGGCCGGTGTACCGCTCGGCCGCCGTGGTGCCGGCCAGGCCGACGACGACCGAGTTGACCCTGACCTCGGGGGCCCACTCGGCGGCCAGGCAGCGGGCCAGGTGGTGCAGGCCCGCCTTGGCGGCGCCGTACGCGGCGGTGCCCGGCGAGGGACGGGCGCCGCTGACGCTGCCGATCATCACGATCGCCCCGCGGACGGCGGCCAGCAGCGGATGGGCCCGCTGGGACACCAGCAGGGGCGCGGTCAGGTTGAGCTCGATGACGCGGGCGTGCAGGCGTGGCGAGGTGCCCGACACGGGGGCGGGCGGCGAGCCGCCGGCGTTGTTGACCACCACGTCGAGCCGGTCGAAGCCGGCGACCAGGCGCTCGACGTCCTCCGGCACGCGCACGTCGGCCTGGACGAAGCGCAGGCCGTCCAGGGGGCCCGGGTCCCTTCTGGCGCAGACCGTCACGTCGGCGCCGGCCGCGCGGAAGGCCCTGGCGATGCCCGCGCCGATGCCCTGGGTGCCGCCCGTCACCAGCACGGACCTGCCCGTGTAGTCGTAAGTGACCGTCACGGGTGCTACCGTACCAAGCAAGCGTTAGGTGCGACCAGGGAGCGCGATGGGGATCACACTGCGGGACGGGCCGGTCGCCGAGGTCGTGGTGGACGTGCCGCCGGTGAACGCGTTGACCGTGCGGGGCTGGGCCGAGCTGGCGGCGGCCGTGCGCGCGGCCGGGCGCGACCCGGCGACCAGGGTGGTGGTGCTGCGCGCCGAGGGACGCGGGTTCAACGCCGGCGTGGACATCAAGGAGATGCAGGCCGACCCCGGGCACACAGCGCTGGTCGGGGCGAACCGGCAGTGTTTCGAGGCGTTCGCGGCCGTCTACGAGTGCGAGGTGCCGGTGATCGCCGCCGTGCACGGCCACTGCCTGGGCGGCGGGGTCGGCCTGGCGGGCAACGCGGACGTGGTGGTGGCCAGCGAGGACGCCTACTTCGGGCTGCCCGAGGTGGACCGCGGAGCGCTCGGCGCCGCCACACACCTGGCCCGGCTGGTGCCCCAGCACCTCATGCGGGCCATGGTCTACACGTGCAGGAACGTCACGGCGGCCGAACTGCACGCGTTCGGGTCGGTCCTGGAGGTGGTGCCGCGCGACAAGCTGCGGGAGGCGGCCATGGAGGTGGCCGGGCTGATCGCGGACAAGGACCCGTACGTGATCCGCCGCGCCAAGGAGTCGCTGAACGGCATCGACCCGGTGGACGTCCGGCGCAGCTACCGCTTCGAGCAGGGCTTCACCTTCGAGCTGAACCTCATGGGCATGGGCGACGAGCACAGGGAGCGGTTCCGATGAGCAAGGTGATGTCCGTCGAGGAGGTCGCGGCCTCGGTGGAGAGCGGGATGACGGTCGGCATCGGCGGCTGGGGCTCGCGGCGCAAGCCCATGGCCCTGGTGGGCGGCCTGCTGCGGTCGCCCGTCCAGGACCTGACGATCGTCTCCTACGGCGGCCCGGACGTCGGCATGTTGTGCGCGGCGGGCAAGGTGCGCAAGGTGGTGGCGCCGTTCGTCACGCTCGACTCGATCCCCCTCGAACCGCACTTCCGGGCCGCCCGGCAGGCGGGCGCGGTCGAGTTCGCCGAGTACGACGAGGGCATGTTCATGTTCGGCCTGCTGGCGGCGGCGCACCGGCTGCCGTTCCTGCCGACGCGGGCCGGGCTGGGGTCCGGCGTGATGCGGGTCAACCCGGACCTGCGGACGGTGCGCTCGCCGTACGGGGACGGGGAGGAACTGGTCGCGGTGCCCGCCCTGACCATGGACGTGGCCCTGGTGCACCTCAACCGGGCCGACGCCCGCGGCAACGCCCAGTACCTGGGCCCCGACCCGTACTTCGACGACCTCTACGCCAAGGCGGCCGGGCGCTGCTACGTGTCGTGCGAGCGCTTGGTGGACACCGCCGACCTGCTGAAGGAGGGGCCGGTGCAGTCGCTGCTGATCAGCCGGTCGATGGTGACCGGCGTGGTCGAGGCGCCCGGCGGGGCGGGGTTCACCTCGTGCGAGCCGGACTACGAGCGTGACGAGGAACGGCAGCGGCGGTACGTGGAGGGCGGCGTCGATGGGGGGAACTGAGGTGAGCAGGGCCGACGTGTGCGTGCTGGCCTGCGCGGAGGCGTTCAGGGGCGACGGCGAGATCCTGGCTGCCGGGATCGGCGGCGCGGTCACGGTGCTGGCCGCGCGGCTGGCCCGGCTGACGTTCGAGCCCGACCTGCTCACCCACGACGGCGTCTGCCTGCTCACCGGCGACGTGCCCGCGCTGGGGGCGGCGCCCGGGGTGGTGGAGGGCTGGCTGCCGTTCCGGGAGCACCTGTGGCTGGTGCTGAACGGCCGGCGGCACGTGATGCTCGGCGCGAGCCAGATCGACCGGCACGGGAACAGCAACATCTCCTGCATCGGCGACTGGGCGCGGCCCAGGGCCCAGCTCCTGGGGGTGCGCGGGGCGCCGGGGAACACGCGGTGCGACCCGACGAGCTACTGGATCCCGCGACACTCCCGCCGGGTGTTCGTACCCGAGGTGGACATGGTGAGCGGACTCGGGACCGACCGGGGGGCGTACGAGCTGCGGCGGGTGGTGACGGACCTGGCGGTGCTCGACTTCGCCACCGCCGACGGCTCGATGCGCCTGGTGTCCACCCATCCGGGCGTGAGCGTGGCCGACGTGGTGGCCGCCACGGGCTTCGAGCTGGTCGTCCCGCCGGACGTGCCCACGACGCGGGAGCCGGACGCCGGGGAGCTGGCCGTCCTGGACCGGCTGGACCCCGGACGGGCGCGCGACCGCGAGGTGGCGGCGTGAGGACCGCCCTGACCGAGCTCACCGGCTGCCGCCATCCCGTCGTCCAGACCGGCATGGGGTACGTCGCGGGCGCCCGGCTGGCCGCGGCCGTCTCGGCGGCGGGCGGGCTGGGCGTGATCGGCGCCGCGACCATGTCGGTGCCCGAGATGACGGCGGCGGTCAGGCGGGTGAAGGAGCGCACGGACGCCCCCTTCGGGGTGAACCTCCGCTCCGACGCCGACGACGCGGCCGAGCGGGTGGAGGTGCTGATCAAGGAGGGGGTGCGGGTGGCGTCGTTCGCCCAGGCGCCCCGGCGGGAGCTGGTCGCCCGGCTCAAGGACGCGGGGGTCGTCACCATCCCGTCGGTGGGGGCACGCCGGCACGCCGAGAAGGTGGCCGCGTGGGGCGTGGACGCGGTGATCGTGCAGGGCGGCGAGGGCGGCGGGCACACCGGCCCGCTGGCCACCACGCTGCTGCTGCCGCAGGTCGTGGACGCGGTGGACATCCCGGTGATCGCGGCGGGCGGGTTCTTCGACGGCCGGGGCCTGGTCGCCGCGCTGGCCTACGGCGCGTGCGGGATCGCCATGGGCACCCGCTTCCTGCTGACCCGCGAGTCCCCGGTGCCCGGCCGGGTCAAGGACGTCTACCTCGCCGCCCGCGAGACCGTCGTGACGACCAGTGTGGACGGCGTGCCGCACCGCGTGCTCAGCACGCCGTTCGTGGCCTCGCTGGAACGGTCGCGGCTGCTGCGCGCGGTGCTGAACGGCGCCCGGTTCAGGCGGCTGTCCGGCCTGTCGTGGGCCGCGCTGGTCCGCGAGGGACGGCGGATGCGGCGCGGCCGGGAGCTGACCTGGGCGCAGGTGCTCCAGGCGGCCAACACGCCGGTGCTGCTGCGGGCGGCGATGGTGGACGGACGGGCCGACCTCGGGGTGATGGCCTCCGGTCAGGTGGTGGGCGTGATCGAGGACCTGCCGTCGTGCGCCGAGCTGATCGAGCGGGTGATGGCCGAGGCCGAGGACGTGCGCGGGAGCCTGGCCCGGCTCACAGGACGGTGATGCCCCGGGCGGCGAGGATGGCGTTGGCCTGGGCCTGGTTGATGATCGCGCCGGTGAAGGCGCGCAGCTTGGCGTCGTCGGGCTGACCGAGGTCGGCGCCGCGCAGGTCGGCCTTGGCGAACGTGGTGTTGAGCAGCCGCGTGCCGATGAACCGGCAGTCGCTGAAGGTGGCCTCGGTGAAGTCGCAGCCCGACAGGTCGGCGTCGTCGAAGCGCACCCCCTCGACGAACTCGCCGCGCAGCGAGCAGCCGCCGAGGTTGGCCAGCGTCAGGTTGCAGCGGGCGACCTTGAAACCGGTGCCGCGCGAGGCCGTGAGCGCGGCGCCGATCATGCGGCAGCCCGTGAAGGAGGCGTCGGTCAGCAGCGCGCCGCCGAACTGGGCCGAGGACAGGTCGACGTCGGTGAACGTCGCGTCGATCAGGTCGGCGTCGTTGAACCTCGGGCGCATGCCGCCGCCGCCCTTGAAGACCGCGCCGTCGAGGTCGGCCTTGCGCAGGTCGGCGCCGTCGAGCACGCAGGACTCGAACAGGGCGCCGGCCAGCGCGGCTCCGGACAGGTCGGCCTCGGTCAGGTCGCAGCCGCGGAAGACGTGCGGCCCGTCGCCGTGGAGGGCCGGGCGGCTGTGGGAGAGGTCTTCGCCGTCGAGGTTCACGGTGTCACAGCGTACCGGTGAGCACCTCCGCCGCCGCCTGGCCGCAGACCCGGGCCGACCCGTACGTGGCGATGTGCACGGCGCCGAGGTCGGAGCGGGCGGGCAGGCCCATCTCCACGACGACGGCGTCCGGGCGGGCGCTGAGCAGGTGCCGTAGCGCCTCGCCCTGCCAGGCGTAGCGGTGGGCGTCGCGGACCACGATCACCAGCGGACGCTGTCCCGCCTCGCCGATCAGCCGCTCCAGCCGGGCCCCGGTCGTGTCCGCGGCCGCGAGCCGGGTGACGGCGGTGCCGGGCAGCAGCCGGCCGAGCGGCTCGCCGACGCCCCACGGGGTGCCCTTGTCGATGGCCAGGTTCATCTCGGGCGTCAGCTCGACCACGTGCGCCGCCCCGGTGAGCGGCAGCACGGGCGCCGTGGACCTGCGGGTGACGCGTACGGCCCGCCGGGCCGCGGAGAGCCCGAGGTAGCCGTCCTCCGGTACGGGGCTGCCCGAGGAGGTGGTCCAGGCGGCCAGCTCGCGGACCCTGCGGGCGGCGTCGGCCAGTCGCTCCTCGGGCAGCAGTCCATCGGTCACGGCGGCGGCGATGGCGTCGCGGACCTCGATGGCGGTGGCCTCGTCGGCCCGCTCGCCGCCCACGCAGATCGCGTCGGCTCCCGCGGCTATGGCGCGGGCGGAGGCGCCCCCGATCCCGTACGCCCCCGACACCGCGGCCATTTCTATGCCGTCCGTGATGATCATTCCTTGGAAGCCCAGCTCCTCGCGCAGCAGGCCCGTGAGGACCTTCGGGCTGAGCGTGGCGGGCAGTTCGGCGTCGTAGGAGGGCACGAGCAGGTGGCCGGTCATGATCGACTTGACCCCCTCCTTGATCGCTTCCCGGAACGGGAAGAGCGCCTCCTCGATGCCCGCGTCGGCCACCACGGGCACGCCGTGGTGGGAGTCGACGGTGGTGTCCCCATGGCCGGGGAAGTGCTTGGCGCAAGCGGCCACCCCGGCCGACTGCAGGCCGCGGACGAAGGCCCTGGTGTGCCTGGCCACCAGCGCGGGGTCGGAGCCGAAGGCGCGTAGGCCGATGACCGGGTTGTCGGGGTTGGAGTTCACGTCGGCGGAGGGGGCGAAGTCGATCGTGATGCCCGCTGCCGCCAGGTCGCCGCCCAGGTCCCTGGCCAGCGCCTCGGTGAGGCCGACGTCGTCCACGACGCCCAGGGCGTACCCGCCGGGACGACTGCTGCCGGTGCTCACCTCCAGCCGGGTGACCTCGCCGGACTCCTCGTCGGTGCCGACGAGCACCGCGGGGTTCTCCGCACGCAGCGCGGCGGTGAGCCGGGCCACTTGGGCGGGGTCGGCGATGTTGCGGGAGAACAACACCACACCGGCCAGTCCCTCGCCGAGTCGGCGGAGGATCCAGTCCGGAGGCGTCCTTCCCGCGAAACCAGGGAGGAGGACGGCGTCGGCGAGGCGAAGAAGGTCACCGCTGAGGGGCATGACCCGAAATCTAATAGGAAAGTTTCCTATTTGCTAGAGGCATTTTCTGATGTCAGCCCGGTTCCTTCCGTGTCGAATTCAACCAATGCCGGAAATGGCCACTCCAGTCGCCGCGGCCCGGCTCTCAGGCGAGGCGCTCTATGACGGTGACATTCGCCTGTCCGCCGCCCTCGCACATGGCCTGCAGGCCGTACCGGCCGCCGGTGCGCTCCAGCTCGTGCAGCAGCTTCACGGTCAGGACCGCGCCGGTCGCGCCGAGCGGATGGCCGAGCGCGATGGCGCCGCCGTTGGGGTTCACCCGGGCCGGGTCGGCGCCGGTCTCCTTGATCCAGGCCAGGACGACGGAGGCGAACGCCTCGTTGACCTCGATCGCGTCGAAGTCGTCGATGGCCATGCCCGTCCTGCCCAGGGCGTGGGCGGTGGCCGGGATGGGCGCGGAGAGCATCATGACCGGGTCCGCGCCGCGCGCCGACAGGTGGTGCACGCGGGCGCGCGGGGTCAGCCCGTGGTCGCGTACGGCCCGGGGCGAGGCGACCAGCAGCGCCGCCGCGCCGTCGGAGATCTGGGACGCCAGCGCCGCCGTGAGCCGTCCCCCTTCGGTCAGCGGCCTGAGCGCGGCCATCTTCTCCGGCGTGGTGTCCCTGCGCGGGGCCTCGTCGTCGGCGACGCCCTCGTAGGGGACGATCTCGCGCCGGAACCGCCCCTCGTCCACGGCCCGCAGCGCGCGGCGGTGCGACTCGTAGGCGTAGCGTTCCATGTCCTCGCGCGACAGGTCCCAGGCCACCGCCATCTGCTCGGCTCCGGCGAACTGGGAGACCTCCGCCGTGCCGGACCGCGCGGCCCAGCCCTTGGACCCGGCGAGCGGGGTCTCGTGCCCGAGCGGCCGGCCCGCCAGCATGGCCGAGGAGATCGGGATCATGCTCATGTTCTGCACGCCGCCCGCGACCACCAGGTCGTTCGTGCCCGACAGCACGGCCTGGGCGGCGAAGTGCAGGGCCTGCTGCGAGGAGCCGCACTGGCGGTCGACGGTGACGCCCGGCACCTCCTCCGGCAGCCCGGCGGCCAGCCAGCAGGTGCGCGCGACGTCGCCGGCCTGCGGCCCGATCGTGTCCACGCAGCCGAAGATCACGTCCTCCACGGCGGAGGGGTCGGCGTCCGCGCGGTCCATCAGCTCGCGGAGCACGTGCGCGCCGAGGTCGGCCGGGTGGGCCGCGGCCAGCCCGCCGTTCCTGCGCCCTACCGGGGTGCGGACGGCGGCGACGATGTAAGCCTCACTCATCTCCGTATCCTAACAAGCGCTTGGTAAGCAAGGTAAGGCCGTACGAGCTGGGCCTGTTGCGTGAACAAGCGATTGTCTGAGGGCTCATAATGGAAACGTGACCACGCGAAAGAACTCCGGCACCACCACGTCACCGGCGAAGCGCCAGCGCGCCACCTCGGGGGCGGCCTCCGAGCGGCGCGACCATCTCGTCAAGCTCGCCGCGGAGCTCTTCGCGCGCAAGGGCTTCCAGGCCACGACCGTACGCGAGATCGCCGACGAGGCGGGCATCCTGTCCGGGAGCCTCTACCACCACTTCGACTCCAAGGAGACGATCGTCGACGAGGTGCTGTCCACCTTCCTCGACGACCTCATCGCCCGCTACCGCGCCGCCGTCGACAACAACGCCGACGCCCGCACGGTCCTGTCGGAGATGGTCCGCATCGGCTTCGGCACGCTGGAACCCCACCGCGCCGCGATCACCGTCATGCAGAACGACTGGAACTACCTGCGCCAGTTCGAGCGCTTCAACTACCTGGTCAAGGCCGAGGACGAGGTCGAGCAGATCTGGGTGGCCCAGATCAAGGCCGGTCAGACGGCCGGGCTGTTCAGGGCCGACGTCGACCCCAAGCTGACCTACCGGATGATCCGCGACACCATCTGGGTGGCCGTGCGCTGGTTCCGTCCCGGCGGCAGGCTCAACACCACCGCCCTGGCCGAGCACTACATCACCGTGCTGTTCGACGGCCTCGCCACCGGCGAGCGCACGACCCAGCGCCAGGGATGAGCCTCGGCAAGGCGGTGCGGCTGGCACTGCAGGAGATCGCCGAGCCGCACAAGGCCGAGCCGATGCGCGCGTACATGAAGTCGGAGATGCCCTTCCTCGGCGTGCAGGCGACGCCGAGGCGGGCGGCGCTCAGGCGGGTGTTCGCCGACCACCGCATCGACTCCGCGCCCGAGTGGCGGCGCGCGGTGCTCTCGCTGTGGCGGGAGGCCGAGTTCCGCGAGGAGCGCTACGCCGCCGTCGAGCTGACCGGCTACCACTACTACCGCGACTTCCAGACCCTCTACACCGTGCCGATGTACGAGGAGATGATCGTCACCGGTGCCTGGTGGGACCTGGTCGACGAGTTGGCCACCCACCGCGTCGGCGGCCTGCTGACCGCCTTCCCCGACACCATGCGCCCGCTCGTGCTCGACTGGGCCGCCGGCGACGACCTGTGGAAGCGCCGCACGGCGATCCTGTGCCAGAACCGCTTCAAGTCCCGCACCGACACCGCCCTGCTGTACGCCTGCATCGAACCCAGCCTGTCCGACACCGACTTCTTCGCCCGCAAGGCCATCGGCTGGGCCTTACGGGAGTACGCCAAGACCAATCCCGACGAGGTCGTGCGTTACGTACGCGCCAAGGGCATCTCGGGCCTGAGCCGCCGGGAGGCGCTGAAGAACCTGGCCGTCGACTAGACCCGCTCATCTGGTCCACAGCGCGTCCTGCACCGCCTGCACCAGCGCCATCAGCTCCGGCGTCACCCGTTCCCGCGCCCAGGCCAGCGCGTAGGTGATGCGCAGCTCCCCCGCCTCCAGCGGCACGAACCGCACGTCCTCCCGCCTGACGGCCCTGACCAGGAGCTGCGGGATCGGCAGCAGCCCCGCCCCGGCGGCCACCAGGTCGAGCGCGGCGGCGAAGTCGTCGTCGGCCACCATCCGCGAGCGCCCCGGCAGCCCCGGCCACGGCCGGCTCCCCGGCGTCAGCAGCACCTGCCCGCCCAGATCGCCCGGCGTGACCCTGCCGTGCCCGGCCAGCCGGTGCCCCAGCGGGACGGCCAGATGGTCCACGGTGACGTGGAAGCGGGCCGCCGTGACGAACTGCGCGGGCGCCGGCGTGGCCAGGATCGCGGCCGAGACCTCCCCGCTCCCCAGCGCCTGAGCGGCCGCGCCCCGGCCTGCCACGACGAGCTCCACGCCGATCGCCGGAACGCGCCCGGCCAGCCGTCTGGCGATGCGCGCGGCCAGTGTCCCCACCAACGGTGGATAAGCCAGGTGAATGGTCGGGCGGGCCAGTCTGGCGGCCTCGGCGGTGAACGCCTGGGCCGATTCGAGCACCTGCCGGGCGTACGGCAGCAGGCCCTTCCCCTCGGCCGTGAGCCGCACCTCGCGGGCATTGCGCTCGAAAAGCCTCACCCCGGCGGCACGTTCGAGCCGGGTGATGGCCTGGCTGACGGCGGGCTGCGACATGCCGAGGTCGGCGGCGGCGGCCGAGAAGCCGAGGCGCTCGGCGACCAGGAGGAAGCAGTGGATCTCCTTGAGCATAAGCAGCACTTATCGATGATGCACGACCTCGGCGGTGCCCGACACGATTCCGCCATCTGACCGACGTGATCGAGGAGCTGAGATGTCGCCATTCCCCACGTCCACGGTGCTCGGATATCCGAGGATCGGGCCGCGACGGGAGCTGAAGCGGGCGCTGGAGTCGTACTGGGACGGGCGGTCCGGCCGGGCGGAGCTGGAGCGGACGGGCGCCGAGATCAGGGAGCGGACCTGGCGCCGGCTGGCCGAGCTGGGCCTGGAGGGACTGCCGTCCAACACCTTCTCCCTGTACGACCACGTGCTGGACACCGCGGTGCTGCTGGGCGCGGTGCCCGAGCGCTACCGCGCGGCCGAGGACCCCTACTTCGCGATGGCCAGGGGCACCGAGGGCCTGGCGCCGCTGCGGATGACGAAGTGGTTCGACACCAACTACCACTACATCGTGCCGGAGATCGGCCCGGAGACCGTCTTCAAGCTGGACGCCTCCAAGCCGCTCGCCGAGGTGCGCGAGGCCCGCGCGCTGGGCTACGAGACCCGGCCCGTCGTGGTCGGGCCGGTGACGTTCCTGCTGCTGGCCGGGGCGCCCGAGCGGCTGGAGGAGGTGCTCGGCTGCTACGAGGAGCTGCTCGCGGCGCTGGCCGCCGAGGGCGTCGCCTGGGTGCAGCTCGACGAGCCGGCGCTGGTCGGCGACCGGACTCCCGAGGAGCTGGAGGCCGTCCGCGACGCCTACGACCGGCTGGGGTCGGCGACCGCCCGCCCTGGACTGTTCGTGGCCTCCTACTTCGGCGACCTCGGCCCCGCGCTGCCGGTGCTGGCCGGCACGCCCGTGGAGGCGATCGGCATTGACCTGGTGCGCGGCGGCGCCGTACCCGACCTGCCGGGCAAGACCTTGGTCGCCGGCGTGGTGTCGGGCCGGGACGTGTGGCGCACCTCGCCGGAGCGCGCGCTGGCCGCCCTGGGCGGCGTGCGGGCGGACCGGGTGACGGTGAGCACGTCGTGCTCGCTGCTGCACGTGCCCTACGACGTGGACGTCGAGCCCGACCTCGATCCGGCGCTGCGGGAACGGCTGGCGTTCGCCGAGCAGAAGGTGGCCGAGGTCGTGGCGCTGGCCCGGTCGGACTTCCAGGGTCCGGCCCCCGTCGCGCCCTCGGTGCCGCTGACCTCGCCGGCCGCGTCCGAGGAACGCGCCCCGTACGCCGTCCGGGCCGCCGCCCAGGCCGCCCACCTGGGATTGCCCGCGCTGCCGATCACCACCATCGGCTCGTTCCCCCAGACCGGCGAGCTGCGCGCGGCACGCGCGGCCGTGGTGGCCGGCACACTGACCGAGGACGACTACGAGCGGCGCGTCGAGGCCGAGATCGAGCACGTCATCAGGGTGCAGGAACGCCTCGGCCTGGACGTGCTCGTGCACGGCGAGCCCGAGCGCAACGACATGGTCCAGTACTTCGCCGAGCACCTGGACGGGTTCGCGGTCACCAGGAACGGCTGGGTCCAGTCGTACGGGTCGCGCTGCACCCGGCCGCCGATCCTGCACGGCGACGTCGGCCGTCCCGGGCCCATCACCGTACGCTGGGCCTCCTACGCGCAGTCGCTCACCGACAAGCCGGTCAAGGGCATGCTCACCGGGCCGGTGACGATCGTGGCCTGGTCGTTCGTCCGCGACGACCTGCCTCTGCGTGACGTGGTGTTCCAGGTCGCCGACGCGGTGCGCGAGGAGGTGCGCGACCTGGAGGCGTCCGGGGTGTCGATCATCCAGGTGGACGAGCCCGCGCTGCGCGAGCTGCTGCCACTGCGGCGGGCCGCGCAGGCCGACTACCTGGAGTGGGCGGTGGCGGCCTACCGGCGGGCCACCTCGGGTGCGGCCGACCGCACCCAGATCCACACCCACCTGTGCTACTCGGACGCCGACCAGATCCTGGCCGCCATCGACGGCCTGGACGCTGACGTCACCACGATCGAGTCGGCCCGCTCGGGGGCGCGCATCCTGGGCGCGGTGCGCGCGTTCGGCCGCGGCCTCGGGCCCGGCGTGTACGACATCCACTCCCCGCGCGTGCCCGGCGCGGACGAGGTCGAGGACCTGCTGCGCAGGACGCTGGCGGCGCTGCCGGCCGAACGGGTCTGGGTCAACCCCGACTGCGGGCTGAAGACGCGGACGTACGAGCAGGTGGAGGCGTCGCTGGCGCACGTCGTCGAGGCCACCCGGCGGCTGCGGGCCGAGCTTCAGCCGTAGAGCTCGGTGAACTCCTCGACCGTCATCCCGAACAGGATCCCGTCGTCGTAGCGCCCGGCGGCGAAGCGGCTCCTGCGCCGGCGGCCCTCCTCGACGAAGCCGAGCCGCCGGTGCAGGGCCTGCGACGGGTCGTTGGAGCTGTAGACCCACGCCTCGGCCTTCTGGAAGCGACGCTCGGCGAACATGTAGCGCAGCAGCAGGACGATCGCCTCGCTGGCGTAGCCCTTGCGGTGGTGGGGCGTGCCGATGGAGATGCCGTAGCAGAACGTGCCGTGCACGCGCTCGACCTCGTGCGTGTTGAGCATGCCGACCGGGCGGCCGTCGGCCGCGTCGGCGATCACCAGGCGGAGCTCGTCCATGTCGGACTCCTGCTCGGCCAGCTCCCTGGCCCACTTCTGCGCCTGGGCGGCCGAGCGGGGCGGAGGCAGCCGCCAGCCGTTCCTGGCCGCGTCGGTGTCCTCGTCGAAGGCGAGGAACGCCGCCCAGTCCTCCGGTTCGATGGCCCTCAGGCGCACGCGCTCGCCGACCCACGCAGACGTCATGATGTGGAGCAAATCAGAGCACGCCCCCCGCACGCGAACCCTTTTCCGGCCCTCACCCGCGCCCGTAGGTGTCCTCGGCCCGCCAGAAGTACCAGAGCCCGAGGAGCAGTCCGGCGACCGCCCAGAACACGCAGCTCAGCCAGACGATCGGGCGCGGGCTGTAGGTGTGGATCAGGATTCCGCGCATGACCTCGATGACGGAGGCGGCGGGATTGAGGTACATGACGTCCGCCACCCACTGCGGCAGCCCGACCCCTCCGACCGGCTTGCCGGTGGCCGGGTCCGGATATCCCACGATCTTGTACTGGATCGAGAAGAAGACGCCGGAGGCGTACAGCCAGGTCCGCAGGACGAACGGCAGGAGCTGGTTCACGTCGCGCAGCGAGGCCCCCAGACGCGCCAGGGCCAGGCTCAGCCCCGTGTTGAACATCGTCTGCAGCAGCAGGACGACCGGGATCAGCAGCCAGTACCAGGTGGGGAACTCCCCCATGACGACCACCAGGATGAGCAGCACGCCCATGGAGACGGCCGACTGCCGCAGTTCCTGAAGGGTGTACGCCAGGGGCAGCGCGGCGCGGGGGAAGTGCAGGGCGCGGATGAGCGAGAGGTTCCCCGAGACGGACTTGGCCCCCGCGGAGGCCGACCGCTGGCTGTAGGTGAAGACGAACATGCCCGTGACGAGGAACGCCGGATAGTTCGCGATGTGCTCGTGCCCGCCCAGGACCAGGCCGAACATGACCCAGTAGATGCCGGCGTTCAGCAGCGGCGTCAGCACCTGCCAGAGTTGCCCGAGCGCGGAGGTGGAGTATTTCGAGACGGTGCGGGAGGTCGCGTACACCAGGACGAAGTGCCGCCGTTCCCATAATCGGCGCAGGTAGACGCGCATGTCCGGCCGGGCCACGGATCGCCGCAACCCGTGACGGGCCGCGAGAGCGGCCAGCGATTCCTGCTCGGGCGCGGACGACATGGGAGTCTCCTCACGGCCTGCTACGTCGCGGATTGCCAGGGAGTCTAAGTTCCGGGGCGGCGAGACGGGCATCCTCGCGCGCCTCCGAGAGACGCGGTTCCACCGGAGGGGGGCGGCGCGCCGACGTCGAGTCAGGTGGCTCGTCCGTCGAGTCAGGTGGCTCGTCCGTCGAGTCAGGTGGCTCGTCCGTCGAGTCAGGTGGCTTGTTCGTCGAGGAAATCGACGACGCGGGCGTTGAGGTCGGCGGGCTCGTGCCACGGCATCGCGTGATGGGACAGGCGCGGCAGCACAGCGGTCCGCGCGCCCGGCAGCAGACGGGCGGCGGCGGAGGCGACGCGGTGCGGGGAGTGCGCCTTGCCACGCCCGGCGACGAGCACGAGGGCCGGTGTGGTGAGCGCGCGCAACGATCCTGGCTCGGGGCGTTTCCCGGTGACGACCTTCGTGTCCGGGAACTCCGCGGCCAGGCCGTAGAGCCGCAGCCATGCGGGGTCGGCGGGCGCGCCGCCGGTCTCCCACGCCAGGAAGGCCCGCGCGCGCGTGGCCGTCGGCCGCAGCAGGGTGGGCAGCGCGCGGGCCAGGTATCCCGCCCGGAACCCGCCGAAGCACTGCGTCGGGTCGAGCAGGACGAGCCGCCCGACCCGCCGGGGGGCGTGGAGGGCGTACGTCAGGGCGATCCACCCGCCGTGGGAGTGTCCGCACACCGCGGCGCTGTCGATCCCGAGCCCGTCGAGCACCCCGTCCAGCCAGCCGAGCAGGTCGCGGACGTCACGAGGAGGGCGTTCGCCCCGGATGCTCCGCCCCGGCTCGCCGATGCGGTCCACGGCGTACACCCGATGGCGGCGGGCGAACGCGGCGACGTTGGCGAACCACATCGCCGCCGTGGTGCCGCCGCCGTGCAGCAGGACCAGCGGCGGGCCGTCGGCGGGGCCGCACGCGTTCACCCGGGTCGTGCCGTACGCCGACGGCAGGTCGATCGTCTCGACCGGAACCGGCCAGCGTTCGAGGACGGCGTCGTAGGCGGAGAGGAAGTCGGACATACCGCACCTTACTGAATAGCTTGCTCAGCAATAATCTCGCTGGGCGAGATAATGCCATACTGGTGGCATGACGATGCGGCCGGAGCATGCCGGGAACGTGGACGATCAGGACGCCGGAATGCGGCTGGTCCATCTGCTGCGCGCCGTCACCGTGGAACTCGACCGCATGGGCGAGCGGTTCGCCGCCGACAACGCCCTGCACCCGACCGACGTACGCGCCCTCATCTGCCTTCTCGACGCCGCCCGCACCGGCACCCCCGCCACCCCCGGAACGCTGGGCGCGCACCTCGGCCTCAACTCCGCGGGCACCACGGCGGTGGTGGACCGTCTGGAACGGCTCGGTCACGTCCGCCGGGAGCGCGACACCCAGGACCGGCGGCGGGTGCTGCTGAAGGTCGACGAGAGCGCCGTCACGCTGGGCTGGACCTTCTTCGGCCCGCTCATCCACGAGATCGTCACCCTCATGGGCCGGTACGACACCACGGAACAGGCCACCATCGAACGCTTCCTCAGCGACGTCCACAAGGCCGTCACCCAGGGTTAGGCCGGCGGCTCAGGTGAACGTGGCTGTTGCAGCCTGCTCTCGGCCTGGAGGTTGCCGGCCAGTTCCGCCAGGGTCGCCCCGCAGCGGACGTTGGAGAGCCCGCTGTCACGGGACACGAGGGGGACGCGGAAGGCGACCCAGCCGCCGGTCACGTCGATGATCCGCCACCCGGGAAACCTGCCGAGAACTTCCTGGACCGTCAGGCTCATGCCCGTGCTCCCACGGTGAGCGCGGACCTCTCCTGCGACCTGCGCAGTTCCGCGTAGCGGAAGGCGATCCGGCGCGCGGCCCGTGCTGACTCGATGGCCGGATGGCTGGCGTACAACACCCGCGTACGCCAGCCGTCCCAGTCCGCTCGCCACCAGTACCGCTCACCGTCGCACCAGATCACCAGTCCGTCCCACACCCACACCAAGGCGAGGCCGTATCCGATGTGGCTGTCCGTCTGGATGCCGTGCTCGTCTCGCAGGACCTTGCACAGGAGATCTGTGGATGGTCCGGCTTGGAGTTCCTTGCCGTTCTTGGGTACGGCGATAACCTTGTCCTGCATCGTTGACGCCCCAAAGCTCTCGATGCCCAGACCCCTGCTTACGAGTGGTGTTACAGCACCGTTTGTCCCGTAGGCGGGGGTCTACTACAGCCCCGATTTAGGGGGGCTAAAGTCGAGGGTAGAGCCGAGGTGAGACCCCTGCAATAGGGGGTCTAAAGTGCGCCGAATGTCGGTCGCTGAGGAGGCGGCACACGGATGGACTTGAAGACGCTGAGGGAAGTCGCCCAGGTCAGTGATCCCGTGGAACGAGCCCGTGTTCTCAGCCGGCTCATGACCGAGGAACAGGGACTGGTGACCGAGGCCGCCAAGATGCGGCGGCAGGCCATCGCCGAGGCGCGGGAGTCCGGCATGAGCCTGGAGGACATCGCCGGGCGGCTGGGCGTCTCACCGGGACGCATCTCGCAGATGCGGAAGGGACCGGCGGCCCGCGCGCCAGAAGGGCCCGCCTCGCCCGCCCCTCGGGTGCTGGTACAGCGGGCCTTGCCGACCGAACCGGCAGTCCGAGGCTCGAAATCGCTCTTTCTGGCCGAGGCGGAACGGCAGGGGCTCAAGGCGGATCGCCGCATGTTGTACGTCGGGCTGGAGCCCGCCAGTGAGCATGTGGCGGCGTGCCTGCGTGTCGAACCCGAGGCCGAGATCGTGGCCCGGCGCAAGATGATGAGCGCGAACGACGTACCGGTGCGGGTCGCGACGAGCTACTTCCGGGCGGACCTGTTCGGCGATACCCGGATCGCCGAGCCGGAGTTCGTGACGCCCTCGTTGCAGTCGGCGTTGACCGCCCTGGGCTACGCGTTCGGCCACGCCGAGGAGAATCTGACCGCCCGGCTCCCGACCGCCTTCGAGCGTGAGACGTTGGAGCTTGATCCAGGCGAGTGGGTGGTCCAGGTGCTGCGCGCGAGCTATTCGACCGAGGGCACGCCGATCCATGTCCTTGAGACGATCTGTGCCGCGAGTCGGCACATCTTCCCCATCGGCCAGGTCTCCGGGTACGACGAATTCTGAGGCGCGACCAGCGAGATGGCACCGCCGCCCGGAGACATCTGGCATCCGGTTTCATGAGCCACTGCCCTTGGACGCGACTCCTGGCCGGAATCCCAGCCGACCAGTCCGACGACCCGGTGCTCTGACCGCGCAGGTTCGCCGTGGTGGCGGTCGTGGCGGTTCGATGTGCGGTGACGCCCACCGCAGTCTGATCAAACGCCCCTGGTGGAGAACGTCAGATGCTCGCACTACGGGCGATGCGGTACAGCACGTTCGGACGCAGTGGCCCTTCGGGCTCGGTGGGGTCGTCGAAGTCGTCGGCCGGGTCACGGGTCATGCCGATCCGGCGCATCACCGCCTGGGAACGAAGGTTGGTGGCCGTTGTGACAGCGAGGATCTCAGGAAGCTCAAGAACGTCGAAGCCGTGGGCCAGGACCGTCAGCGCAGCCTCGGTGGCGTAGCCCTGGCCCCAGGCCGAGCGGGCGAGCCGCCAGCCGATCTCCACTCCTGTGAACGGCATGTGGTCGTCCACTTCGTCCAAGCCTGCGAAGCCGATGAACTCGCCCGTGGCCTCCACCTCGACCGCCCACCACCCGTAGCCTCGCTGGTCGAACTCGGCCTGAAAGAGCGACACGGAGGCGTCGCTCTGTTCGCGGGTAAGCAGGTCGCCCAAGTGCTCCCGGACCTCGGGATCGGCGTTCATGGCCGCCCACGGTTCGAGGTCGGAGTCACGCCATCGGCGCAGGATGAGGCGCTCGGTACGCAGTTCAGCCATGCCGACCAGCCAACATGAGCCTTGGCCCCCAGGCAATCAATTTTCTTGCGTGACACCGCCTCCCAGAAACACGGGCCGCTCCTGGGGCGAAGGAAGCGGCCACCGATCCGGCGAACGTATGCGGTCAGACCACTGGCGCCGGCGGCGCCACGGCGCCGCCGGGCGCGGGGGTTGCGCCGCCAGGCGCCCCAAAGAGGAGCCTGAGTCTCCAGGCGCGAAGCGCCCCCGACGAAGCCCATTGAGCCCAGAGGCGAAGCCCCCTTAGGTGAAGCTGTTCATTTGAGGGCTCCCGAGGTCAGGCCGGACTGGATCTGGCGCTGGAACACCGTGTACACGACCAGCATCGGCAGGATCGCCAGCGTCAGCGCGGCGAACAGCGCCGACCAGTCCTGGTCGTACCCCGCCGCCGTGGAGATGTCCGCGATCCCCTGAGTGAGCACCCATTTGTCCCGGTCCTGGAGCAGCACCAGCGGAAGCTGGTACTGGTTCCACTGCCCCAGCACGTTGAAGATCGTGATGCTGATGATGCCCGGCCGCGCCATCGGCAACATGATCTGGAAGAACACGCGGGTGTGCGACGCGCCGTCCACCATGGCCGCCTCCCCCACCGCCGTGGGCAGCGTACGGAAGAACGCGGTCAGGAAGAACACCGTGAACGGCATCGAGTACGCGATGTAGACCAGCACCAGCCCCGCGTGCGTGTTCAACCCGATGTACGGCCCCACCAGCGGCACCGCCCCCATGTTCTGCACGACGAAGAACAGCGGCGTCAGCTTCAGGTAGACCGGGAAGGCCAGCCCGGAGACGAACAGGAGGTAGATCGGCCGGTTGGCGCGGAAGGGGTAACGCGCCAGCACGTACGCGGCCATCGAGCCGAGCAGCATCGTCCCGGCCACGCTGAAGGTGACGACGACGACGCTGTTGAGCATGTACTGCCCGATGTGGGCCTGCTCCCAGGCGCGGGCGAAGTTGTCCCAGTTGAGCCTGGCCGGCAGCCCCCAGGCCTCGCCGAAGATCTCGTCCTCGCTCTTCACCGAGGCCAGGAAGGTCCACAGGATCGGCACCACGACGAGCACCGTCCACACCAGGAGCGCGACGTGGGACAGCACGGCCATCGGCCCGAGCCGCCGCCGGCGCTCCTGACGGGCCAGTTTGCGGGAGTTCGCCACCGTCCACGTGGTCGTCGTTGTCATCTAGTACTCGATTCGTTCGCGGCGGGACAGGCGCAGCGAGAGGATGGCGAAGCCGACGGTGAAGAAGAACATCATGACGCCCAGGGCCGAGGCGTAGCCGAAGCGGAAGTACTGGAAGGCGTTGCGGTAGATCTCGGCGGCCATGACGGTGGTCGACCAGTCGGGGCCGCCGTGCTGGTCGGTCATCACCCACACGATCGCGAACGCGTCGAGCGCCAGGATGCCGAGATAGACCCAGGCCACCTGGATCGTGTCCCAGAGCAGCGGCAGCGTGATGCGGAAGAACAGGCTGAACCGGCCGGCGCCGTCGATCTGCGCCGCCTCGAACATGTCGCGCGGGATGGAGGCCAGCCCGGCCGAGAACAGCACGACGTAGAAGCCGACCGCCTGCCAGACCAGCACGCCGAGCACCGACCAGAAGGCCACGCCGGGGTCCGACAGGAACCCGACGGGCTTGGCGCCGAGCGCGAGCAGCGGCCCGTTCAGCATGCCGCTGCCGTCGGGCCGGAACACCTGCTGGAACAGCACCCCGACCACGGCCACGGCCAGGACCTGCGGGAAGAAGAACACCACGCGGTAGAACTTCGAGCCCGCGATGCCGGACGAGCCCTTGCGCCCGCCCACGTTGAGCAGGAAGGCGAAGAACAGCGCGATCACGATCGTGAGCAGCGGCAGCAGCACGAGCAGCATGGCGTTGTGGGTGACGGCCTTCCAGAAGACGCCGTCCTTGAACAGCCGGACGAAGTTGTCCAGCCCGATGAAGTCCGGCGTGGCCGTCACGCCGCGCCAGTCGGTCATCGAGATCCGGAACGCCTGGATCAGCGGCGAGATGACGTAGACGAGGTAGAGGATCACCGGGGCTGCCAGGAACGCGGTGATGAACAGCCCGCGGCGATACCTGTTGAACAACATCAGCGCTTGTACTTCTTGATCGAGGAGTCGTTCTTGATCTCGTCGGCCTTCTTCTGCATGCGCTCCAGGTACTTCTCCGGCGTCAGGCCGCCGGACATCAGCTCGCCGGTGGCGGCGATGCCCTCGTCCTTGAGCTGGCCGTACCAGGTGTACCAGCGGTAGTAGACGGTGTTGGCGCCCGCGTCGGCGACGGCCTTGGAGGCGCTGGTGACGCCGGGCGAGATCGTACGGCCCTCGGTCGCGCCCTTGACCGCCGTCACCGTCTTGACCATCTCGCTGAAGTCGCCGGCCGCCTTCTTCGACAACATGCCGCGCAGGTACTCGATGCCGCCCTGCGGGTTGGCGCTCTTGGCCGAGACCATGAAGTTCTCGCCGGGCTGGGTGTGCAGGGTGCCGTACGGCATCTTGTCGGAGCCGGTGACGTCGGGGATCGGGAACATGCCGTACTCGAAGTCGGGCGGCGTGGTGCTCTTCTGCTCGTTCTCCAGCCACGACCCGGACGGCAGCATGGCCACCTTGTACTTGTTCTGGGCCGTCTGGGTCTGCACGTGGTCGAGGCCGGTCGTGCCCTCCATGAGGTACTTGGCGCCCACCTCGGCCCAGGCCGTGGCGGCGGTCTTCATGGCCTCGGTGGTCCAGGCGCCGTCCTCCAGGTTGTCGATGTTGACCAGCACCTCGTTGCCGCCGATCTTGGCGGCCATGGTCAGCAGCGGCTCGTACAGGTACTGCGGGAACTTGCCCGCGTACGTGAAGGGCGCCATCTTGCCGGACTTCTTGATCGTCTCGCAGAGCTTGGTGAACTCGTCCCAGGTCTTGGGGATCTCCCAGCCGTTCTCCCTGAACACCTTCTGTGAGTACCAGATGCCGTGGATGTAGTTCACGTAACCCAGCACGCTGAACTTGCCGTCGTAGGTGCCGATCTCGATGACCGACGGGTCGATGGTGTCCCTGACCTTGACGGCGGGGTCGTCCCAGCTCGGCGCGTCGAGCAGCGCGGTGAGGTCCTGGAGCTGGCCGTCCTGGGAGAGGGCGCCGAAGTCCATGAAGTTGGCGCCGGAGTTGTCGATCACCTCCGGCGGGTTGCCGCCGGCGAAGCGCGGCTGGAGGACCTTGGTGATCTCCTTGGTCGCGTTGTGCTTGATCTCGCTCTTCGGATATTTCGTCGTGAACAGCGGCTCGTGGATGGTCTTGGCGTAGTCCTGGCCGAAGCCGCCGTCGAAGATCCACACCTCCAGCGGCTTGCCGTCCGCGACGCCGAACGGGTTGGCCGCGCTGGTCGCCACCGGGGCCGACGAGGCGGTGGCGGTGGGCTTGGCGGCGGGGGTGGCACAGGCGGCCAGCGCCCCGGCGACGGGGACGAGAGCCGCGCCGCGCAGGAGTTCACGACGGCTGATATGGGGGGTGTCAGGCATTGATGGCTCCTAGATTTTCATGATCCTCGTCGTATGCGCCCTGCGTATCGGCTCTCCAGGGCCTTGTTGTGCTCGTCGCCGCCGGTCACGTTGACCGACAGGTAGATGGGTGGCCGCTCGCCCAGGGCGACGAGCTCCTCCACCGCCTCGGTGACCACCATCTGCGCGAGCAGCGCCGAGGTGAGCGTGGAGACCGCGCCGAACGTGCCGCCGTCCGGCAGGTCGAGGATGGCGTCCCCGTACGGGGAGCCGTTGTCGAGCACGACGTCGGCCAGGTCCATGAGCTTGACGCCCGAGGGATGGCGCGAGGTCATGCGCGTGCTGTGCGCGACCGAGGTGATCGCGACGAGCGGGTGGCCGCGCTCCTTGACCAGCGTGGCCAGTTCCACGACCGTGCCGTTCACGCCGGAGCTGGAGACCAGGACGAACACGTCCTGCGGCTCGACGGGGGCCAGGTCGTAGATCTCGTGGGCGACGGCCGGGTCGCGTTCCAGCTCGGGGGTGAGCACGCTCGGGGGGCGGCCGCCGTACAGGACGAGGTCGCGCGGGGAGAGGCGGTTGCTGGGCACCAGGCCGCCGGCCCGTCCGGCGATCTCCATGGCGATGGCCTCGGAGTGCCCCGACCCGAACGCGTTGACCACCCCGCCGGCGCGCAGCGCGGCGACGATCAGGGCGGCGGCCCGGCGCACCGGCTCGGCCTGGCTCTCGGCGACCCGTCCGGCGAGGGCGAGGGCCGTGGACGCGTAGCTCATTCAGCTCCTCTCCACACGGTGGCTCTCCACCGCGCTGATCGTCAGCTCGAACGCCTCGTTGGTGCGTTCGTAGGTGCGTTGCGCGACCGCCACGTAGACGGCGTCGAGCACGAAGAGCTGGGAGTGCACGGCCGCCAGCCCGCCCAGCCTGAACGTGGTCTCCCTGCTGGCCGTCGTCAGCACCAGGTCGGCCAGCTCGGCCAGCGGCGAGCGGGCGAAGGACGTGACGGCGACCGTGGTCGCGCCGTGGCTGCCCGCCTCGGCCAGCGCCTCCATGACCTCGCGGGTACGGCCCCGGTGGCTGATGCCGATGGCGACGTCGTCCGCGCCGAGCAGGGCCGCCTCCGACAGCGCCACGTGCGCGTCGCCCGCGCTCCAGCAGGGGATGGCGATGCGGCGCAGCCTGCCTTCGAGCATGGTGGCGACGTTCCCACTGGTGGAGACGCCGATCAGGAGCACCCGGCGAGCCCTGACGACGGCGTCGGCGACCTGGGCGACCACCGAGAGGTCGAGCTGGGCGGCGGTGTCCTGGATGAGCCTGGCGTCGGCGGCGGCCATCACCTCGATGGCCGAGTCGAGCGGGTCGTCGGGGCCGATCTCGTGCCCGACGCCCGCGCCCCAGCCGGCCTGCGCGGCTCTGCCGGTCTCGGTGGCGAGCGCGACGCGCAGCTCGGCGTAGCCGGAGAAGCCGAAGGCCCGGCAGAACCTCGTCACGGTGGCGGGCGAGCTGCCCGCCCGCTCGGCCAGCGCGATGATGGTCGACCGCGCGGCCTCGGCGGGATCGCCGAGTATCACCTCGCCGACCCGGCGCAACGCCTCCGGCAGACCGGGCAGTTCCGTTTCGACGCGCCCGAGCGCTCCTGAAGTCACGAATATTCCTTCCGAATACCCGGTCTTCTGGCGAAAATTATTCTTGCTTCCCGGTCACGTCAACCCCCAGAATTTGACCGTGACCAAATCGCTGGTGGTCGGTGTCGACGCGGGAGCCACCTCGACGCGCGTCTCCGTCCACACCCTCGACGGCACCCGGGTCGGCTACGCGCGGGCGGGCGCCGGCAACCCTTCGGCGCACGGCCTGGACAAGGCGGTGGCGGCGATCGGCACGGCCCTCGGGCAGGCATTGGGGTCGCACGACGGCGGCCTGGTCGTGGCCTCGCTGGCCGGGGTCGCGGGCCAGGTCGACACGCTGGTCCCCGAGCTGGCCCGGGTGTGGGCCGCCCACGGCATCGAGGCGGGCCCGCTGATCGAGCGCGACGTGGCGGTGGCCTACGTCGCCGGCACCGCCGAGCCCGACGGCTCGCTGCTGCTGTCGGGCACGGGTGCGGTCGCGGCCAGGATCACCGGCCACCGCATCGACACGATCGCCGACGGGCTCGGCTGGCTGCTGGGCGACGAGGGCTCGGGCTTCTGGATCGGCCGCGCCGCCGCCAAGGCCGTGGTCTCCGCCCTCGACCAGGGCGCGACGGCCCAGCCGGGAAGCCTGGTCGCGCTCGTCGTGGAGCACTTCCTGGGCGAGGAGCGTCCGGGGTCGCCGCGGGCGGTCGCCGACCGGCTCGTGCGGCTGGCGCAGGCCGACCACATGCGGCTGGCCGCCCTGTCCGCCCTGGTCAGCCGGGCGGCCGAGGCCGGTGACCCGATGGCGTTCAAGGTCGCCGAGGAGGCCGCCGACCGCCTGGTGGCCACCCTGCGCCGGGTGCACGTCTCGGGGGACGTCGTGCTCGCGGGCAGCGTGCTGACCAGCGAGGGGCCGGTCCGCCGGGCCGTGCTGGCGCGGCTGTCCGGCGAGCGGGTGGCGACGGCGCGCGACGCGGCCGGCGCGGCGGCCTGGCTGGCGGCCCGCGGCGTGCTGCCCGGCGACGACGGCAGGGCTTCGCACGCCGCGTTCACGCTCACTCCCTGACGTTCAACGCGTGAGAAGAGCCGCGCTGCCATAGCTGCCGCCGAATCCGGTCACCAGGGCGGTCTCGCGGCCGGCGCGCAGCTCCCGCACCGCCTGGGCCACGTTGTTGAGCCCGTGCACGTAGCCCTCGGAGAGCAGGCCGCCGTGCGGGTTCACCCAGGCGTGCCGCCGTTCCAGCAGGTACGCCCCCAGGTCCCCGCGCGCCGCCAGCCCGAAGTCCTCCAGCTGCCGGGGCACCAGCCAGGAGTAGGCGTCGTAGAGCAGCGCTGCCTCGACGTCCGGGGGACGCATGCCGGACGCCTCCCACAGCAGGGGCGCGACGTGGGAGGAGAAGACGGCCGTCACGTCCGGCGAGCGGTCCATGGAGGAGCAGCCCGGCCCGCCCCCGCGGACGACCGCCCGGATGCGCGGCCCGTCCAGGACGCCGCTCACCAGCAGCGCGCACGCGCCGTCGGTCTCCAGGCAGCAGTCGGCGGTGCGCAGCGGTGTGCAGACGTACGGTTTGGCCAGGTAGGCGGCCAGGTCGAGGGGCTCGCGGCGCAGGGCGCGCGGGTTGCCCGCGGCGTTGCGCCTGGACTGGGCGACCACGGCGTGCAGGTGCTCGGCGGTGAGGCCGGTGTCGTGCAGGTAGCGGGTCGCGGCCATGGCGAACAGCGGGACCGGTCCGGCCAGGCCGTAGGTGTGGCGTTCCAGGGGGCCGGTGGAGGCGGTGTTCATGCGCGTGCCGGACCGTCCGTTGAGCGCTCGGAAGACCAGGACGTTCCGGGCCAGGCCGGCATGGATGATCATGGCCGCGTCCCCCAGCACGGACGCCGCCTGCGTCCCGCCGCCGGCGATGTCGTTGTGCCAGCGCAGCCGCTCGATGCCCAGCGCGCGGGCGACCTGGACGACCGGCGCGGAGTCGTTCAGGTGATAGCTGAGCAGCCCGTCGACCTCGCCCGGCGTGATCCCGGCGTCCGCGCAGGCGGCCCGGCACGCCTCGGCGGCCAGCTCCAGTTCGCCGCGCCCCGACCGCCTGGTCAGCGTGGTCATCCCGATCCCGGCCACGGCCGCGCACCCGGCGAAGGACTGCATCCCGCTCCCTCCGGCTCGGCGATCACGATAACACAGCTAGCCAAGCGCTTGCTCGGCAACCTCGCTGCCGGGTTTCCGGACGGCCGCAACGGCGACGCCTGCCGTCCCAAGGCATTCGTCGCAAGACCGGACGAGGTCCCGACCAGCGTGAAAGCACATGCCGTGACTGGACGTCTTCACGCGGGCTGCCCCGTCTTGTAATACGGAGAGGTGATCAGCCGATAGCCCATCATCATCACCCCGAGGTGAGAGATGGATCTGCGCTACGTCAGGTACACGATGGCGATCGCGCGCGCCGGCAGCCTGCGCCGCGCCGCGACCGCGCTGCACATCGCCCAGCCCACGCTGTCGGAGCAGCTCAGGGCGCTGGAGAAGGAGATAGGCGTCGAGCTGTTCAGCCGCTCGTCCAGCGGCGTGCGGCTCACCGAGGCGGGCGAGGCGTTCCTGGCCCAGGCCACGGTCGCGCTCGACGCCTACGAACGGGCCGTGGCCGCCGCCCGGAGCAGGGGCCGCACCACCCGGCTGGGCGTGGCCGACGGGCTGGCCGACGTGGCCGCCCGGCTGCTTGCACAGCTCCAGAACGTGCCGGTGCGGATCGCGCCGATGAGCACGGCCGAGCAGATGGTCTCCATCGCCGACGGCACGCTCCAGGCCGGCCTGGGTTACGCCCCCGGCTCGCTGCCCAGGGGCGTGGCGCGCATGCTCGTCCACCGCTTCCCCGTACGCGCGCTGCTCCCCCGCGACCATCCGCTCGCCGGGCGGGAGGCGCTGTCGCTCGCGGACCTGGCCTCCGAGCCGCTGATCATGCCGGAGTCGGATGCGGTCGCCGGGGCCCGGCGGTTCCTGGAGGGGTTCGTCCGGCACCGGCTGCATCCCCGGCTGGGCCCGGCCGCCGCCACCCATGACCTGGTGGTCGACATGGTGGGCGCGGGGGCCGGTTACAGCCTGTGCGTCCACGAGGGCAGCACCGTGCCCGACACGGTGGTGTTCGTCCCCGTCAAGGAGGACGTGCCACCGCTGGAGGCGGTCTTCCTGTGGAACCGGCAGGCCGACGTCCACGAGGTGGTGAGCGCGGCCCGCCACGTCGCCCGATCTGGATAGCGCTATTATCTATCGATGCGCATCTCAGAACTGAGCGCCCGATCCGGTGTCGCCATCCCCACGATCAAGTACTACCTCCGTGAGGGCATGCTGCACCAGGGCGAGCAGACCGCCGCGACCCGCGCCGAGTACGACGAGTCCCACCTGCGCAGGCTCCGCCTGATCCGGGCCCTCCTGGAGGTGGGCAGGCTCCCCGTGGCCGCCATCAAGCAGGTCATCGCCGCCGTCGAGGACGAGACGCTGCCCATGCACCACATGCTGGGGATCGCGCATTGGGCGCTCGGCCCGACCGTCGAGCCCGAGCAGGGCGAGGAGTGGCGGACCGCCAGGGCCGAGGTCGACCGGCTGCTCGACGAACTCGGCTGGACCGTCGCCGACGACGCCCCCACCCGCGACGAGCTGGCCCAGACGCTGGTCCGCATGCGCCAGCTCGGCCTGCATGTCGATTTCGCGCCGTACGTCGAGGCCGCCAGGAAGCTGGTGACCGAGGTCGAGATGGCCACCATCCCCTTCGACGGGCCGCGCGACGCCGCCGTGGAGGCCCTGGTGCTGGGCACCGTCCTGTACGGCAAGGCGTTCGACACGCTGCGCCGCATGGCCCAGGAGTCGGAGTCGGCCCACCGGGTGGGGCTCCGCTGACGGTCAGAGCACGCCGTTCCCGCGCAGGACCCGGATGGCCCGTACGGTGGCCGCGCCCCGCCATTCGAGCACGCCGGCGGGCGAGATCGGCGCGTAGTCCACGACCCAGCCGCCGTCGTCCTGCTGCGACCCGGCCAGCCGGTCGAGGTCGGCGGCGATCACCTCGGGCGCGAACAGCTCGCGCGCGGGCCGCCCCGGGAACGGCGCGAAGTCGAGGGGGTTCAGCCGCTCCTCCGCGGTGCCGCCCTCCACGGGCACCCGCCCGTCGTCGGGCAGGTACGCCGCGAGCCGCTTGAGCAGCCCGGCCGCCTCGGGCCGCGTCCCGTGGACGGCGTCGAGGAAGTGCACGGCGAAGGAGAGCACGTAGGCGTGCGGCCGGTCCTCCAGCGCCTGGATCGCGTCGAGGCAGTAGCGGGTTGCCCGCTCCAGCCACGGGTGCGCGGCCACGGCCGGGTCGTGGGCGGCCACGGCGTGGGCCGCCGCCGCCGAGACGGCGGTGATCTGCAACGACGAGGTGGCGTGGTCCGCGCCCGCCCACCAGGGCGCGGTGCCCTCGGGCAGGGTGAGCGGGAGCGCGAACGGCAGCCCGCCGTCGGGCATCGTCACCGACTCCAGCCAGTCGCACAGAGCGACGGCCTGCGGCGCGGTGGCGGGGCCGATCTCCTCGAACACCTCGAAGGCGTGCAGCGCCGTGCCCGGCTGGCTCTCCGGCGAGCGCAGGTCGGGCTCCAGGCCCCAGCCGTAGCCGCCGTCGGGGTTGCGGTAGGCGTCGAGGGCGTCGAGCACGGCGGCCGGGCCGGTCTCCCCCATGAGCAGATGGAAGCGGCGCCGGTCCAGGAGCCTTGCGTGCGTGGCCATGAAGCCGGCGACCGCCGTGAGGTTCACGTTCATGAGGCCATCGTGCCCGCCGGGCGGCCCCGGGTCTTGTACGAACCGGACGCGTCAGCCGGTGCCGCCCACCGGCCGTTTCAGCAGCCACGACGCGGCCCGCTGGAGCATCGTCCGGTGGATCTCGTTGTCGTAGGACCTGGTGTCGTGGCCCAGCGCGTCGTAGACCACCCGGCCGCGGCGCACCGGACGCGCCCACACGAGCGGCTGGCCGTGGGAGGAGGCCAGGGGCCGCACGTCCGGCAGCACGTCGAGGTCGCTGTAGACCTCGTCCACCAGGTCGAAGTCGCGCAGGCCGGCCACGATCGGGTGGGCGGCGCCGTGCACCCGCACGCCGGTCCAGCCCAGCGGCGGATGGTGGGACTTGGGCCAGTTCCAGCAGCCGCCGAGCACCCGCGGCCAGCCCTGCCAGTCGTCGAAGCAGACCGCGGCCGTGTGCATGCACAGCAGCCCGCCGCCCCGGTCGAGGTGGTCGAGGAGCGTGGTGCGGGCCTGGGTGGGCAACGCGAAACGCCATTCGCCGCGCAGGCCGGCGAAGCGCTCCTGGCCCATCTGCCAGCGCAGCGCGTTGACGGTGATGAGCTGCACCTCCGGCGGCTCGCTCAGCGCGCCCGCGATGTCCTCGGTGATCTCCGACTCGACGCCGACCTCGCCCAGCACGTCGGCGAGCACGGCCGACGTGGCGGCGAAGTCGTGGAAGAGCCCTCCTGACAGGATCAGATTTCTCGCCACGCCTCCAGCCCATCACGCCCGGCCGGGCTTGGCCACCCTCCGGCGACCCCCGCCAGGCCACCCTGCCCGATGACAGGGCATGATGCCGGACGTGGACTTCGAGGAACACCGCCCGATGCTGCTGGGCCTGGCCTACCGCCTGCTCGGCAGCATGTGGGACGCCGAGGACGTCGTGCAGGAGGCCTGGCTGCGATGGGAGGGCACCGACAGGAGCCAGATCAGGGAGCCGCGCGCGTTCCTGCTGACCGTGGTCTCGCGGCTGGCCCTCGACCAGCTCCGCTCGGCCCGGGTGCGGCGGGAGGCGTACACGGGGCCGTGGCTGCCCGAGCCGGTCGCGACCGGCCAGGCGGGGCCGCTGGACACGGCCGAGCTGCGTGACACCGTCTCGTTCGCGACCCTGCACCTGATGGAGAGGCTGTCGCCGCCGGAGCGGGCGGTGTTCGTGCTCAGGGAGGCGTTCGAGCTGCCGTACGACCAGATCGCCGAGATCGTCGGCTCGTCGGTGGCCAACGCCCGGCAGATGCACCACCGCGCCTCGGTCCGGGTGTCGGAGGGCCGCGACCGGTTCACGCCGACGAACGAGGACCACGCCAGGCTGCTGACGAAGTTCATGGAGGCGGCCGGCGGCGGCGACCTCGACGCGCTGACCGAGCTGCTGCACGAGGACGTCGTCATGTGGAACGACGGCGGCGGCAAGGTCAGGGCGGCCCTGCGGCCGATCCTGGGCCGGCGCAAGGTGAGCGGCTTCATCGGCGGCCTGATGGCCCGCTACGACTTCAGCCGCGCGCGTCTCGTCGAGGCCAACGGCCGGCCCGCCCTGTGGACGCACGTGGCGGGGAACGACCAGCTCATCGCCCTGGACGTGCGCGACGGCCGCATCCATGGGCTCTACGGCATGCTCAACCCGGACAAGCTGACCCGGGTGCGGCCGAGCTGATCGGCCCGTCACTATAGTCGCCCTATGGATCTCGGCATCTCGGGCAAGGTCGCCCTGGTCACCGGCGGCAGCGCGGGCATCGGCCTGGCCGCCGCCAAGAGCCTGGCCCGCGAGGGCTGCGACGTGTGCGTCAGCGCGCGCAACCCCGAACGGCTCGCGGACGCGGTGGTGGAGCTGCAGCAGTTCGGCGGCGTGGTGCACGCCGTGCTGGCCGACGTGGAGGACCCGGCGGCGGCTCAGCGCGTGGCCCAGGAGACGCGCGACGTGCTCGGCCCGGTCGACATCCTGGTGGCCAACGCGGGCGGCCCGCCCACCGGCCGCTCCGACGAGGTCGACCTCCAGGACTGGGACGTCGCCGTGCAGCGCAACCTGCTCGGCACCGTCCGGCTGATCCAGGCGGTGCTGCCCGAGATGCGCTCGCGCGGCTGGGGCCGGATCGTCACCGTCACCAGCTCCTCCGTCCGCGAGGCGATCGACGGGCTGGCGCTGTCCAACGCCATGCGCCCGGCCGTCGCCGGGATCGTCCGCACGCTGGCCCGCGAGGTGGGCGGCGACGGCGTGCTGGTCAACAACGTGCTGCCGGGGGCCATCGACACCGAGCGCCTGCGCGGCACGTCGGGCGGCGACGACGAGGTCGAGGCGCGCGGCCGGGCCGTGCCGGTCGGGCGCGTCGGGCAGGCCGACGAGGTCGGGGACGTGATCGCGTTCCTGGCCAGCGAGCGGGCCTCGTACGTGAACGGCGTCTCGATGCTGGTCGACGGCGGCGCCGGCCGGGTCATCGCCTGAGCAGGGTGGCGACGACGCCGGCCGCCCACTCCTCGTCCTTGTCGGCCGGCTCGACGAAGTAGGACAGGTTGGCCCGGTGGAAGCAGGCGCCCATCAGCAGGGAGGCCGCCGCGCCGGGGTCGAGGCCGGGGTCGGCGCGGCCGGCGGCCCGCTCGGCCTCAAGGATCTCGGCCAGCGACCGGATCGGCAGGTGGGGGCCGGTGTTCGTGGTGGCGAGCATGTGCCTGAACCGGCCCAGCAGCGAGGGGTCGGCCAGCATGCCGGAGGCGATGGTGGCAGCCTCGGTGTAGAACTCCAGCGCCGCCAGGGCGAACCGGGTGAGGTTGGCCGTCAGGTCGCCCTCCCCCGCGCTCAGCCGCAGCCGGGCCAGGGCGGGGGCGAGCGCGGGCAGCCGTTCGAGCAGGACCGCGAGGAAGATCTGCTCCTTGCCGGCGAAGTGCTTGTAGAGCAGGGCCTCGGAGCAGCCGGCCGCCTGGGCGATGCGCCTGGTCGTCGCGCCCGAGATGCCGAACTCCCGGATGGCCTGCTCGGCGGCGTCGAGGATGCGCTCGCGGGTGCTCATCCGCCCATGATATGAGCGAGTGCTCACCAACCTACGCGTGCATGACATCCTTCCCTTAGGGACCATTGGGGAGAAGGTAGGGGAATGGACAAGCCGGTCATCGTGACGGTTGACGACGACCCGGGGGTGTCGCGGGCGGTGGCCCGTGACCTCAGGCGCCGGTACGGCCATGAGTACAGGATTGTCCGCGCCGAGGCTGCCCAGGACGGCATCGAGGCGGTCAAGGAGATGCGGCTGCGCGGCGACGAGGTGGCGGCGATCCTGGCCGACTACCGGATGCCGCAGATGAACGGCGTGCAGTTCCTTGAGGCCGCCATGGACATGTATCCGTACGCGCGCCGGGTGTTGCTGACCGCCTATGCCGACACCGACGCCGCGATCCAGGCGATCAACGTGGTCGACCTCGACCATTACCTGCTCAAGCCGTGGGACCCGCCGGAGGAGAAGTTCTACCCGGTGATCGACGGCCAGCTCGACGCCTGGATGCGGACCGACCGGACGGCGCGTCCGGAGCTGCGTGTGGTGGGCGACCGGTGGTCGGCGCGCTCGTACCAGGTGCGGGACTTCCTGGCCCGCAACCATGTGCCGTACCAGTGGATGCTGGCCGAGGACCCGGAGGGCGCGCAGCTGGTGAAGGCCGCCGGCGAGGGTTGTCACCTGCCGCTGGTCGTCACCGAGGACGGCACCACGCTGGAGTCCCCCGACCAGGCCGCGCTGGCCACCGCCGTCGGGCTGTCCACCACCCCGGCCACCGACTTCTACGACCTGATCGTGATCGGCGGCGGGCCCGCGGGCCTGGGCGCGGCGGTCTACGGCGCGTCGGAGGGGCTGAACACGGTGCTGGTCGAGGCGCACGCCTCGGGCGGCCAGGCGGGCCAGAGCTCCAGGATCGAGAACTACCTCGGCTTCCCCGACGGCGTGTCCGGGCAGCAGCTCGCCGACCGGGCCCGCAGGCAGGCGCTGAAGTTCGGGGCCGAGCTGCTGAGCGCGCGCAAGGTCACCCATCTGGAGCCGCGCGGGCAGGCGCGGGTGATCGGCTTCAAGGACGGCGGGGAGATCGCCGCCCACGCGGTGATCCTGGCCACCGGCGTCACCTACCGGCGGCTGGAGGCGCCCGGCCTGGACGAGTTCGTCGGCAGGGGCGTCTTCTACGGCGCCGCGCTGACCGAGGCGCCCGCGTGCAAGGACATCGAGGTCTACATCGTCGGCGCGGCCAACTCGGCCGGGCAGGCGGCCGTCTACCTGGCGGGATTCGCGAGCAAGGTCCATTTGTTGGTGAGGAGTGATGGTTTGGAGAAATCCATGTCCCACTACCTCATCGAGCAGATCAACGCGATCGACAACATCGAGGTCAGCCTCCTGACCGAGGTCGTCGGTGGCGCCGGTGACGACCACCTCGAACGGCTCACGCTGTCGACCAAGGGCGAGGAGCGCACGGTCGACGCCCAGTACCTGTTCGTGTTCATCGGGGCCGAGCCGTACACGTCGTGGCTGGGCGAGACGGTCGAGCGGGACGCCAAGGGGTTCGTGCTCACCGGTCCCGACCTGGTGCAGGGCGGCCGGCGTCCGCGCAACTGGACGCTGCGCCGCGAGCCCTACTACCTGGAGACCAACGTGCCGGGCGTGTTCGCCGCGGGCGACGTACGGGCCGAGTCGATCAAGAGGGTGGCCTCCGCCGTCGGTGAGGGCGCGATGGCCGTCGCGCTGGTGCATCGTTATCTGGAGAAGCAATGACCGACACCGTCGACATCGACGAACTGCGCAAACTCTTCCTGTTCGAGCGGCTGACCGACGAGCAGCTCGCCAAGCTGGCCGCCAGCGGCCGGGTGCGCTCGTACGCCCAGGACGAGGACATCGTCCGGCAGGGCGAGCCGGCCGAGTGCTTCGCCGTGCTGCTGGAGGGCGAGGTGCAGATGATCAACGAGACGGTCAGCGCCGGGACCGTCGCCATGCCGCGCGCCTCCCAGCCCGGCGTCTACGGTGGCGCCACGTCGGCGTACCTGGGCGACCGGGCGCCGGAGACGTACCAGCACACGCTGCGCGCGACCGCGCCCTCGCGGATCTTCCTGCTGCCGGCCAAGAAGTTCGCCTACATCGTGGCCGAGTGGTTCCCGATGGCGATGCACCTGCTCGACGGCATGATGTCGGGCGGGCGCATGCAGCGGGAGATCATCGACCGGCGGCAGCGGCTGACCGCGCTCGGCACGATCACCGCCGGGCTCACGCACGAGCTGAACAACCCGGCGGCGGCGGCCGTGCGCGCGGTGAGCGAGCTGCGTTCGCTGATCAAGGCCTCCCGCATCCAGCTCGCCCAGCTCGCCGAGGACGGCATCCCGCCGGAGAAGCTGCGCACCCTGATCGAGGCCCAGGAGGCGTGCACGAGCAACCTCGGCAACCAGCCGCAACGCTCCCCCCTGGAGATCTCCGACGCCGAGGACGAACTGGGCGAGGCCCTGGAGGACGTCGGCGTCCAGGACGCGTGGGAGCTGGCCCCCGCGCTGGTCAACGCCGGTTTCACCGCCGACTACCTGCAGAAGATCCGCGGCAAGGTGGGCGAGGAGCACACCCCGGCCGCCCTCCACTGGCTGGCCGAGGCCATCGAGATCTCCCAGATGCTGAACGAGGTCACCGAGGCCACCGAGCGCATCACCTCGCTGATCCGCTCGGCCAAGCAGTACTCGCAGATGGACCGGGCGCCGTTCCAGATGATCGACGTGCACGACCTGCTCGACAGCACGATCGCCATCTTCCGCGGCAAGGTCCCGCCGGGCGTCAGCGTGGTCACCGACTACGACCGCACGCTGCCGCTCATCCCCTGCTACGCCGGCGAGCTGAACCAGGTGTGGACGAACCTGATCCACAACGCGCTCGACGCCATGGGCGAGGAGGGCACGCTGACCGTCCGCACGGCCCACGACGAGGACGAGGCGATCGTCGAGATCGGCGACACCGGCCCCGGCGTGCCCGACGCGATCAAGGACCGGATCTTCGAGCCGTTCTTCACCACCAAGAGCGTGGGCGAGGGCACCGGGCTCGGGCTGGACATCTCCTACCGGATCGTGGCAGGACGGCACGGCGGCGAGATCAAGGTGCGCTCGGTGCCGGGCGAGACGTGGTTCGAGGTGCGCCTCCCGCTGCGCGAGCCGGTCGCGCAGCAGTGAGCCTCGCGGCGCGGGTCACCAGACGTTGTCCCGCGCCGCGTCGAGGGCCGTCAGCACGGCTCCTTCCAGCACCGCGTTGCCCTCGACCCGGGTGGCCCTGACCTCGGTGGGCGCGGGCGACAGCTCGCGCAGCCGTGCGGCGACCTGGTCGGCCAGCTCGTCGCCGCCCTCCTGGCCCGTGGCCCCGCCGAGGACCACCAGGCCGGGGTCGAGGAGGGTGACGAAGGCGAAGGCGCCCTTGGCGACCCGGCGCGCCCGCTCCTCGGGCCGGGTCGTGGCCTGGAGCAGGAGGCAGAACGGCGTGCCCTCCACGTCGAGGAAGCCGATCTCGCCCGCGCCCCCGGACGCGCCGCGGCGCAGCCGTCCGCCGAGGACGACCGCGGCGCCGATGCCGTCGTCCAGCCAGAGCAGCACGAAGTCGTCGCTGCCCTGGGCCGCGCCGGTGCGCAGCTCGGCGACGGCGGCCAGGTTCACCTCGTTCTCCAGGACGACGGGCACGCCCAGCCGCTCGCGCACGGCGGTCACCAGACCGGGCCGCCATCCGGGCACGTCGTTGGCCATCACCAGCTCGCCGTCCTTGGGCTTGACCAGGCCGGGCGCGCCGATGACCACGTTGTCGAGCGCACGCCCGGCGGCGGCCTCGGCGACCGTGGCCTCGACGAGGTCGGCCAGGTCACCGGAGATCTCGCGGACGGCCGACCCGACCACGTGCCCGGTGAGGTCGGCGACCGTGACGTTGATGGCCGTACGGCGCAGGTCCACCCCGGCGACGTGGGCGCGCCCGGCGACCAGCGCGTAGAGGCGGGCGTTGGGGCCGCGCCGGTCCTCGCCGCGTTCGCCGGCCTCCTCGATGAGGCCGCCGCCCTTGAGCCGTTCGATCAGGTCGGAGACGGTGGGCCTGGACAGACCGGTCAGCTCGCGCAGCTGCGGGGCGGTCAGCGGACCGTGCTCCAGCAGCAGGTCGAGGGCGAGCCGGTCGTTGATCGCACGGGCCATGGACGGGGTCGCGGTCTTCACGCCGCCCATAATAGTCAGGAAGGCTCCCTGATAGCTCTTTTCATCAGGAAGGTTGCCTGATAGTTTTTCCGGCCATGAGCCCTCATCGCGCCATCGCGGCCGTCTTCGCCGCCCACGGCGCCGTCGCCGGCAGCTTCGCCACCCGCATCCCCTGGATCCAGGAGCACGTCCACCTGAGCGCGGGCCTGCTCGGGTTCGTACTGCTCTGCCCCTCGATCGGGGCGTTCGCCGCGATGCCGCTGGCCAGCCGCCTGGCCCACCGGTTCGGCAGCCGGGCCACCACGCGGGTGCTGCTCGCACTGTGGTGCGGCGGCCTCGCCCTGCCGGCCTTCGCCCCCGCGCCCGTCTGGCTGTTCGCCATCTTCCTGCTGTACGGCGCGTCGGCCGGCATGTGCGACGTCGTCATGAACGCCCATGGCGTCACCCTCGAAAGGCACCTGAACAAGCCGGTCGTCTCCGGCCTGCACGGCATGTGGGCCGTGGGCAGCCTGGCGGCCGGCGGCCTCGGCACCCTGGCCGCGCAGGCGGGCATCGACGCCCGCCTGCATCTCGGAGTCGTCGCCGCCGTCCTGGTGGTCCTGGGCGGGATCGCCGGTCGCGGACTGCTGCCCGACGGGCCGCGGGCCGCCGACGCGCCCGCGCCGCGCCGCTTCGCCCTGCCCTCGCGCGCCATCCTGGCCGTCGGCGTGGTCGGGTTCTGCGGCACGTTCGCCGAGGGCGCCAGCTCCAACTGGGCCGCGGTCTACCTGACCAACGTCGCCGACGCCGGGCCGGGGGCCGCCGCCGCCGGTTACACGATCTTCATGCTCTGCATGGCCGGGGCCCGGCTGGCGGGCGACCGGGTGGTGCGCCTGACCGGCCCCGTGCGGGCGGTCCGGATGGGCGGGATCGTCGCGGTCGCGGGCGGCGTGCTGGTGGTCCTGGCCCGTACGCCGGTGCTGGGCGTCATCGGGTTCGCGCTGGTCGGGCTGGGGGTCGCGGTCGTCGTGCCGCTGGTGTTCACGGCGGCGGGGAACGCCGGGCCCACGCCGGGCGAGGGGGTCGCCGGGATCGCGACGATCACGTACCTGTCGGGGCTGACCGCGCCGGCGCTCACCGGCTGGGTGGCCGGCAGCGTGTCGTACCCGGCGGCGTTCACGCTGGTCACGGGGGTCCTGGTGGCGCTGACGGTGCTGGCGCCGGTGCTGCGGCCGCGTCCGGCCGCGCGGGAGGTGGTCCGGGAGCGGCAGCCGGCGTGATACGCTCCCAAGCGAGCGCTTGGTTTACATACGGAGAGGCCGCCGCATGAAGTTCTCGACCTTCCACCTCTTCCACCGCTTCGACGGCCAGAGCTTCAAGGACGTCTACGACTACCATCTGGAGCTCATCGAGCTGGCCGAGGAGCTGGGCTTCGACGGGGTACGGCTGGCCGAGCACCACTTCCGCGACTACGGCGTGGCGCCCAACCTGTTCACCATGCTCGCCCACGTCGCCGCCCGCACCTCCCGGATCAGGCTCGGCACCGGAATCGTGGTGCTGCCGCTGCACAACCCGATCCACGTGGCCGAGGAGGCCGCGCAGGTGGACGTGCTCTCCGGCGGCCGGCTCGACCTGGGCATCGGCCGGGGGTACCAGAGCTTCGAGTTCGAGGGCTTCGGGATCGACCTGGCCGAGGCGCGCGACCGGTTCAACGAGGCGCTGGAGGTGATCCTCGGGCTGTGGACGAGGGAGTCGTACCGGCACGAGGGGAAGTTCTACCGGACCGGCGCCGAGGTCACACTCGCGCCGCGCCCGCTGCAGTCGCCTCACCCGCCGCTGCACGTGGCCGCCGTCTCCCCCGAGACCGTCACCATGTACGCCGAGCGCGGCCTGCCCGTCCTGGCCGACCCCGCCGCGACGTTCCGCAAGGTCGTCAAGGCGGCCGAGACCTGGCGGGAGACGGCCGCGCGGGCCGGCCACCCGGCGGGCGCGGAGCTGGTGGTGGCCCGCAGCGTGTACGTCGCCCCCACGCTGGAGCGGGCCCGCGAGGACCAGGCCAGGTTCGAGGCCTCCTTCGACCGCTCGCGCATCTTCAACGAGCGCAGCGCCCCCATCGACCCGAGGACCGGCAAGGCCGCCCAGGGCTTCGAGTACTACCAGGACCGCTACCTCAAGGGCGGCTCGGTCTCGCCCGACTTCCGCTGGGAGCAGCTGGAGGTCATCGGCGACCCCGCCCGGGTGATCGAGCAGGTCTCGCTGCTCAGGGACGCCGGCTTCACCAACCTCCTGTGCGACTTCGGCAGCACCAGGCCCATGCCGCTGGAGGACATGAAGCGGGTCATGCGCTTCTTCGCCGCCGAGGTCATGCCGGCCTTCGCCCCCGCAGGAGGATGACGATGATCCACAGCCTGACCCTGTCCGACGTCCTGGCCGACCACGCCCGCAGCCGCCCCGGGGTCACCGCCGTGGTGGACGGGGACGTGCGGCTCACCTACCCCGAGCTGGACGACCGCGTCACGCGGCTGGCCGACGCCCTGGCCGGGCGCGGCGTGGCCGCCGGGGAGCGGGTGATGTGGCTCGGCCAGAACTCGCACGCCGTGCTGGAGCTGCTGCTGGCCTGCTCGCGCCTGGGCGCGGTGCTCTGCCCGGCCAACTGGCGGCAGTCGCCGGACGAGCTGCGTTTCGTCCTGTCCGACCTGGCGCCCAGGGTCGTCGTCTGGGAGCACTCCGACGCCGCCGCCGAGCTGGCGGACGCGGCCACGTGGGTGCTCGCAGGCGAGGCGTACGAGGAGCTGGTCGCGGGCGGCTCGGCGCGGGAGTTCCCGCAGGTGGACGACGCCGAACCGGTGCTCGCGCTCTACACCGCAGCCTTCGGGGGCCGGCCGGGCGCCGCCCTGCTGAGCAGCGCCGCCCTCGTCGCCCACAGCGCCACGCTGCTCGTCGTACGCCAGATGGAGCCGGGGTTCACCTTTCTCAACGACGGGCCGCTCTTCCACGTCGGGACGATGATGTTCTGCCTGGCCACCCTCCAGATCGGCGGCACGAACGTGTTCACGCCCGCCTTCGACGCCGAGGAGGTCTGCCGGCTGGTCGACGCCGAACGGGTGACGCAGGCGTTCCTGTTCGGGCCCATGATCGACGCGGTCGCGGCGGCGAACGCGGGCGGCAAGTACGACCTGTCCTCGCTGCGTTTCGTCGCCCACTCCGCCGAGTGGGACGACATGATCACCGTGGACCACTCCCCCTGGTGCCGCTCGAAGATGGGCGGGTACGGGCAGACCGAGGTGGGCGGCATGCTCACCTTCCTCGGGCTGGCCGAGGGCGGCGCGGGGTTCGCGGGACGGCCGTCGCCGCTGGTCCAGGTGCGCATCCTGGATCCGGAGGGCGTGGAGGTGCCGGTGGGCGAGACGGGCGAGATCTGCGCGAGGGGCAAGACCCTCTTTTCCGGATATTTCGCCCGGCCCGACTTAAATGAGGCGAAGTCGCGGTACGGGTGGCATCACACCGGCGACCTAGGCCGCCGCGAGCCCGACGGCACCATCACCTTCATCGGCCCCCGGCTCCGCATGATCAAGTCGGGCGCCGAGAACATCTACCCCGCCGAGGTCGAGCGCGCGCTCAGGACCCATCCGGCCGTCGCCGACGCGGCGGTGATCGGCGTGCCCGACCCCCAATGGCACCAGGCGGTCAAGGCGGTCGTGGTGCTCAGACCGGACGCCGCCGCCACCCAGGACGACCTGGTCGCGCACGTCAGGGGTGAGCTGGCGGCGTACAAGAGGCCGCGCCAGGTGGTGTTCGCCGACGCCATCCCCAAGCAGGGTTTCACCCCCGACTACGACGCCCTCGACGCCGCGTACGGCGGCGGCAACTACCCGGGCGCCTGACCCCCGCCATCCGTACGGGCGCCCTACACCGGGAGCCCCGCCTCCAGGTGCGCGAGCGCCTTGTCCAGCTCGGCGGGGCCGTCCATGGCCGGGTTCCGGACCCACTCGAACCACAGGGCCACCATCACGCCCGTGACGGCCCCCGTGACGTTCCTGATCTCCGGGTCGGCCGCGTCCCGGCCCTGGCGCGCCGCGAGCTCCTCCCGCAGCGTGGCGAGCACGCCGGTGACGTTCTCCAGGCTGGCCGCCCACAACTCCGGGACGGTGAGCATGAGCTTCTCCCGTTCCATGCCGTCGGCGATCTCCTCCGGCGTCTGGGCGTCCGTGACCGCCCGCATGGCCATGCGCACGGCCCTGACGGGACCCACCTCGGCGGGCACGGCCCTGAGCGCCTCGACGAAAGGCGGGAACTGGTCTAGCAGCACCAGGTCCTCCTTCGTCGGGAAATAGCGGAAGACGGTGCTGGGCGCGACCTCCGCCGCCTCGGCGACCTGCTCGACGGTCGTCGCCGCGTAGCCCTGCTCGCGGAACAGGCGCAGCGCCTCCTTCTGGATCAGGGCGCGGGTTCTGGCCTTCTTCCGCTCGCGCAGGCCCTGGACGGGTCGTTCGCTCATGTCACCGCATTCTCCGGGCCGGCGGTCCGCGCGTCCACTCGTCGGAGCCTGATGCATATCGCTATACAACTTTCATTTGAGAGTCTACTCTCACAATTATGCGACTTCCCCTCGAACGTCCGGCGGAATGTCCCTTCGATCCCCCGGCGGGGCTGGCGGGCCTTCCGGCGATGAGCCGTCTGGAGTTCGCCGACGGCCATCTCGGCTGGCTGGCCACCACGGCCGAGGCCGCCCGCGCGGTGCTGGGCGATCCCCGGTTCAGCGCCCGGCAGGAGCTCAAGCACCAGGCCGTGCACCCGAATCCCGCCGGGCTCGGCACGCCCGCCCCACCGGGCTTCTTCGCGGCCATGGACCCGCCGGAGCACACCCGCTACCGACGGCTGCTCACCGGCCGGTTCACGCTGCGCAGGATGCGCCTGCTCGAAGCGCGGGTCGAACGCATCGCCGCCGACCACCTCGACGCCATGGCCGCCGCCGGGCCGCCGGCCGACCTCGTGACGGCGTACGCGTTACCGATCCCGTCGCTGGTCATCTGCGAGCTGCTCGGCGTCCCGTACGCCGATCACGACCTGTTCCAGGAGCTCAGCGCCCGGCTCGTCACCTTCGGCGAGGACGGCGCGGGAGCGCTGGCCGAGCTGACCGGCTACCTGCGCGGGCTGGTCCGCCGCAGGCGCGGGGAGCCGGACGGCGGCCTGATCGGCGACCTGACCGGCGACCTCGACGACGACGAGCTCGCCGGCCTCGCGGTGATCCTGCTGGTGGCAGGGCACGAGACCACGGCGAACATGCTGGCGCTCGGGGTGTTCGCGCTGCTGGCGAACGGGCGCCCGTACGAGGACGGCGCGGTCGAGGAGCTGCTGCGCTGGCTGTCGATCCTGCATCTCGGCGCGCCTTCCAGAGCCGCCCTGGAGGACGTGGAGGTGGCGGGCGTGACGGTCAGGGCGGGCGAGACCGTGGCCCTGTCCCTGCCCGTGATCAACCGCGACCCGGCCGTGTACGCCGACCCCGACCGGCTGATCCCCGACCGGCCGGAGGCCCGCCGCCACCTGGCCTTCGGGTACGGCGTGCACCAGTGCCTGGGCCAGCAGCTCGCCAGGATCGAGCTGCGGATCGGCTACCGGGCGCTGTTCGAGCGTTTCCCCGGTCTGCGGCTGGCCGTGCCGGCGGCCCAGGTGCCGGTCAAGGACGACGCCTCGGTGTACGGCGTCAGGAGCCTCCCCGTCACCTGGTGACCGGCCCGCTCACAGGACGGCGAGCGGGGTGATCGGGCTGCCGGTGCCTCCTTCGATGCGCAGCGGCGCGGCCACGAACACGAACTCCGTCCGGCCGGCCGCGCCCAGCTCTTCGAGCCAGAGCATCTCGACCAGGTGGACGCCGTGCCGGTGGAGCAGGATGAGGTGCAGGTCGTCGGCGGCGCACTCGTCGGCGAGCTGCCGGTCGTTCAGGCCGCCGATCGCCGCGTTGTCGCAGGCCACCGCCGACACGTCCTGGGCGGCCAGCCAGGAGCCCGCCTCCGCCGACAGCCCCGGCTGCCCCGACCAGTACTCCTCGCGCGACCGCTCCCAGACCAGCGGCCAGCCCGTGCGGATCACCGCGACGTCCCCGGGGCGCGGCGTGGCGATCTCCTGGAGCAGCCGGGCGGGGACGCGGAAGCCGGCCGGCAGGTGGTCGAGCCCGAGGCGCCGGGGCACGTCGAACAGCACGCCCCTGGCCACCACGCCGCCCACGTGCTCGATCCCGCACCGGGTGGCGCCGTAGGAGCGGACGCGGGCGGCCGGGTGGCCGTTGTAGAGCAGGTCGCCGGTCCACATGTGGCACAGCGCGTCCATGTGGGTGGTGGTGCCATGGTGGGTCACCAACAGGGCGTCGTCGGCCACGCGCAGGCCGTCGCCGACGGGCCGGGCGCCCGCGGCGTAGTCGCCGCCGTCCACGGACATGAAGTGTTGCGGCAGCGGACGGCCCCGCAGGTGCGGGACGGTCGTGGGCGCGGCCGAGGAGGTGGCGCCCCTGATCGGCATGGCCAGGCTCAGCACCTCGCCCGTGACGGCGCTGCGCAGGGCCTCCAGGACGACGGCGGGGGTCAGCAGATTGAGGGTTCCGCGCTGGTCGTCTGGGCCGAATCGTCCCCAGTTGTTAGGCTCGTGCACCAAGTAAGCGCTTCCTTTCTTGCGGAGGTCTGATGTACTGCGATCCCCGGTTCTCCCGCGTGCGCGAGGCGTTCGAGCGGAACTTCGCCGAGGGCGAGGAGCTGGGCGCGGCGGTGGCCGTCTATCTCGACGGCGAGCTGGTCGTGGACCTGTGGGACGGGGTCGCCGACCGGCACACGGGACGGGCCTGGGAGGCCGGCACCCCGGCCTTCGCGTACTCGTGCACGAAGGCGATCGCGGCCACCGTGCTGCTGCGGCTCGCCGAACGCGGGCTGGTGGACGTGGGCGCGCCGGTCGCGGACGTGTGGCCGGAGTTCGCCGCCGGGGGCAAGGAGGCGGTCACGGTCGAGCACGTGCTGACGCACTCCTGCGGGCTGCCGGTGATCGAGACGCCGGTGCCGGTGGAGGAGTTCGAGGACCAGCCGGCCGTCGCGGCCCGGCTCGCCGGTCAGACGCCGCTGTGGGAGCCGGGGACGGCGCACGGGTACCACGCGTTGACGTACGGCTTCCTGGTCGGGGAGGTGGTGCGGCGGGTCACCGGGAAGTCGGTGGGCGAGCTGGTGGCGGCGGAGATCGCCGGGCCGCTGGGGCTGGACCTCTGGGTCGGGGCCCCCGACGACGTGATCCCCCGCGCCGCCCGCCTCAAGGCCCCCACCCGCCCACGCCCCTCCCCCGAAAGCCCCACCCGCGGCCCCGGAACCCCAGGGGATGCCTCCGAGAACCCCGCTCCCTCCGGCGGAGGGGTCGGCGTCGGTGGGGGGCGGGATCTGCTGGGCGAGATGAGCCGGGCGGCGCTCGATCCCGGCAGCCTGATGAACCGGGCGCTCGGCAACCCGGCCATCCGCCTGCTCGAAGGCGGCGCGAACAACCCGGTGATCCTGCGCGCCGGATGGCCCGCCGCCGGGGTCGTCACCACCGCCAAGGGCCTGGCCGGGTTCTACCGCGCGCTGGTCGGCGGCGACGTCCTCACCTCCGCGACCCTCCAGGACGCCCTGCGCCCCCGCGTCAGCGGCCCCGACCGCGTGCTGTTCATGGACACCACGTTCGGCCTCGGCTACATGCGCCCGTCGTTCACGTTCCCGATGCCGTCGCGGACGGCGTTCGGCCACTCGGGCATGGGCGGCTCGCTCGGCATGGGCGACCCCGGCCGCGGCCTGGCCTTCGGGTACGTGATGAACCGGATGGCCGACAGCCTCACCGGCAACCTGCGCGGCCTGCGCCTGATCGAGGCCGTCTACCGCTCCCTGTGACCCCACGGCGCTCGTCACTGCATGGTCACGCCGCCGCTCACCGACAGCGTCTGGCCGGTGATGTAGGCGGCGCGGTCGGTGCACAGGTACGCGATCAGCCCCGACACGTCGGCGGGCGTGCCCAGCCGCCGCAGCGGGATCCCCTTGGCGATCTTGTCCACGAGCCCCGGCTCGGCCTCGGACACCCGGCGGAGCATCGGCGTGTCGGTCGGCCCCGGGCAGACCACGTTCGAGGTCACCCCGCCTCTGGCGGCCTCGCGGGCGAGCGTCTTGGCCAGGCCGAACAGGCCCGCCTTGGTCGCCGCGTACGCCCCCTCGCCGCCCGACCCGGCCCTGGCGCCGTCGGAGGAGACGAACACCAGCCGTCCCCAGCCCCTGGCCGTCATCCCGGGCAGCAGCAGCTTGGTCATGAGCATCGGGCCGCGCAGGTTGACCTGCCACATGAGGTCCCAGTCCGCCGGGTCGCTCGCCGTGAACGGCCGCACGATCGACACCCCGGCGTTGTGCACGAGCACGTCCACGGGCCCGGCCTCGGCGCAGAACGCCTCGACGGAGGCGGGCGAGGCCAGGTCCACGGCCAGCGCCCGCGCCCCGGGCAGGGCGGCGGCCGTCCGGCGGGCGCCCGGCAGGTCCACGTCGGCGACGACGACGCGGGCGCCGAGCGCGGCGAGGTCGGTCGCCACGGCCGTGCCGATCGCGCCCGCTCCCCCGGTGACGACGGCGACGCGGCCGTCGAGGCGCAGGCCGTCCACTACGTCCACGCCTTCGCCAGGTCGGCCGCGGCGACGCGGGTGGCCAGCAGGCCGACCGTGTTCCGCAGGACGGCCTGCGCGTAGTCCTCGGGGATGCCGGCCACCGCGTCCTTGACCACCGTCACCCGGTAGCCGAGGTTGACCGCCTCCAGCGCCAGCCCCGGGATGCCCAGGTTGAGCGAGACCCCCATCGCGACCACGGACGAGACGCCCAGGGAGCGCAGCGTCATGTCCAGCGAGGTGCCGGTGAACGGCGAGAACCCGTGGTGCCGCCGGCTCTCCAGGTCGCCGTCCTCGCGCAGTTCGGGCAGCACCTGCACGGCGGCCGTGCCCTCCAGCATGTGCGCGGGGTCCTTGAGCAGGGAGACGATGAACGGGCAGTTGCCGGTGTGCGAGCCCGCCCGGTCCGGCCGGAAGGCGGCCGTGCAGTGGATCACCGGGAGGCCGGCCGCTCTGGCCGCGCGCAGGACGCGGGCGGCGTTGGGCACGACGTCGTGGCGGGCACAGGCCGCCACCAGTTCCGGAAATTTCGTGAGATCGCCGACGACGCCCCGCTGCATCTCCATCACCAGCACGGCCGACCGCTCCACCCGCAGCCTCCATCATTTAGCCGAGCGCTTGCTTGGGCAAGCCACAGCATAACACCGCCCCCACGACATCACTTTTCTCCGCAAAGACGGAAATTTCTCCAGACGTGACAACCCACACCCCGGGTGAGACCGTCGAATGCACGACGGCCTGCCTGATGGGGGTTGGACTTGGTCCCTGGTTACCGTGAAGTTCGCCAGCTCGGCGCGGGCCGCACCGGCCGCGTCTTCCTCGCCACCTACCAGTCCACCGGCGCCTACGTCGCGATCAAGTACCTGAACGCCACCCTGCGCAGGGACCCCGAGTTCATGGACCGCTTCAGGGCCGACACCCACCAGCTCGTCGAGATCGACGACGCCGACGTGGTCCGCCTCTACGAGTACGTCGAGACGCCCGACCGGGCCGCCGTCGTCATGGAGCTGGTGGACGGCGTCTCGCTGCGCACCTTGCTGGCCGAGCACGGCCGTACGGCTCCGGAGGCGGCGCTCGTCCTGCTCAAGGGCGTGCTGGCCGCCCTGGCCGTCGCGCACGAGAGAGGCGTGCCGCACCGGGACGTCAAGCCGGAGAACGTCCTGGTCCAGGCGGACGGCACGAGCAAGCTGGCCGACTTCGGCGTGGTCGTGCACGCCGAGGAGCCGGGGGTGCCGGCGGGCAGCCCGGCGTACATGTCGCCCGAGCTGTGGACGCAGGGACGGGCCGGACCCTCGGCCGACCTGTACGCGGCGGCCTGCCTGCTGTTCGAGGCGGTCAAGGGGCGGCCGCCCTACCGCGCGTACAAGGAGGGCCAGGACGGCGAGCAGGACGTCGCGGCGCTGCGGGACCTGCACCTGATGGAGCCGGTGCCGCTGGAGGTGGTCCCGGACGCGCTGCGCGACCTGCTCAGACGCGGGATGGCGAAGGACCCGGCGCTCAGGTACGCCTCGGCCCGGCAGTTCGCGGCCGAGCTGGAGGAGGACGCCGTCGCGGCGTACGGGCCCGGATGGGAGCAGCGGGGCCGCCGCCGGCTCGCCGAGCTGGCCACGCTGCTCGCGCTGCGCTTCCCGCTGGCGGCCACGACCGAGCGGGAGACGCGGTCCCCGATGGGGGTCCGGGGCCGGGCGGTGCGGCTGCCCGCGCTGCCGCCGCACCTGTGGGTGGCGGGCGCGACGGTGGTCGCCGTGGCGATCGCCCTGATCATCTCCGGCGGACGGCTGTCGCCCGGCGCGGGCACGATCCTGATGCCGCAGCCGAAGCCGTCGGGCGAGCTGAACCCGGCGCCGGTCGACGCCCACACGCCGACCCCCCGGAGGAGCGCTCCCGCCACGGACCGCGGCAGTGCGCCCCCGCCCGCCACCGGCGGGCCGCGCGTCCCCACCGGCCCGCCGCGCGGATCCACCGGCCCGCCGCCGGTCCCGTCCAGCGCCGCGCCGCCGGTGCCGACGCAGGCGCAGAGCGGGACCGCCCCGCCGCCGCCGGCCGTGCGGGAGGCGAGCATCACCCGGTGGAGCGGCTCGGCGGGCGCGATCAGCGTGTCCGCGGACGGCACGGGGCCGGTGCGGCTGCGGATCGCGTACACGCGGCGGCTCGACGACGGGCCGGTCGCCACCGTGCGGCAGGAGACCCTCACGCTGCGCGGCAGCACCGCCTACACCAGCGGCGTCCGGCACGATCCCGGGGACGTGGGCTGCGGGGTGCGGGCCTACCTCGGGATCGTCGTCATGACCGAGCCGGCGGCGGTCAACGGGCCCCAGGTCAGCGAGGTCGCCGTGGACGGGCCCACCTGCCCCACCCCGACCCGCTCGGGCCCGGCCACGCCGTCCGGCACCCCGGCGGCCCCGTCGACCCCGTCGGCCTCGACGTCCTCGACGTCCTCGACGTCCTCCGCGGGCGGGCGGCCCGTCGCGCGTCCCACGCAGGGACCGCCGTCCCCGTCCGCCGGGACCTCTCCGGAGTACGCCCTCCCGCCCGCCTCCCCGGAGGGCGGGCTGGTGCCCGGCGAGTAGGGGCGCGGGCCCTTGTCGGCCAACCAAGCGTGCGCTAGCTTGGCAGCGATGAGCGGTGACACCTCCCCCACCGGCGCGGGGACGCGTGGCGAGCTGGTGATCCGGCGCTGCGTGTCCTGCGGCCGCCGCGGCTGGCTGCCCGAGCCGTCCTGCCCGGCGTGCGGTGGGGACGAGCAGGCCGCCGAGCCCGCCGAGGGCACGGGGACGGTGCACACGTTCACCGTCGTGCACCGGTCGTTTTCGCCCGGCTACCGGGGGCGGGAGCCGTACGTGCCGGCGTGGGTGGACCTGGACGAGGGGGTGCGCGCGTTCGGGCACGTCGTGGGATGCGCGCCGGAGGAGGTCCGCGTCGGGATGCCGGTGCGGGTGACGTTCGTGGACGATCTGCCGCATTGGAGGCCCGTATGAAGCTCGGCAACGTGCTCATCCCCGTCGCCGACCTGGACGAGGCGATCGCCTTCTACGGCCTGCCGGTCACGTTCAGGGACGGCGACAGGTTCGCCGCGCTGGACGGCGGCGGCGTCACCGTGGCGCTGGCCGGACCCGCCGAGCACGTCACCGCGTCGGCGGCGCCGTCGTACAAGGTGGACGACGTGGCGGCCACGGTGCGCGAGATGGCGGCGCGCGGGGCCGAGGTGGTGCGCGCGCCCGAGGACGGGCCGCACGAGAGGCGGGCCGTGCTGCGCGACCCCTCAGGAAACACGTTCGTGCTCTACTCGCCCCTCTGACCTGGAGGCACCCCCATGGCGCGATCACCCTACGGCAACTACGGCCACGCGATCCTGACCGCGGGAGCGCTGCGCACGCCCGACCGGGTGGCGCTGACGTACTGCGGCGAGCGGAGCTTCACCTACGACGAGCTGAACCGGGCCGTCAACCGCCGCGCGAACGCCCTGCTCTCGGCCGGGATCGCCCCTGGGCAACGGGTGGCGGCGCTGCTCAACGAGACGCTGCTGGTCGCCGAGGTCTACCTCGCCCAGGCCAAGATCGGGGCGGTGACGGCGGCGCTCAACCCGTACTGGCCGGTCGAGACGCTGCGGGCGGTGGTGGCCGCCTCCGGCTGCACGGCCTTCGTGTACGACCCCACGGTCGCCCAGGTGGTCGAGGAGATCAGGGACTCCCTCCCGGACGTCACCACCTGGATCGACGCCGGCGAGCTGACCGGCGGCCCGGAGGAGGAACCGCCGCTGGGCGGCTTCCACGACGACCCGCTGGCCCTCTACTACACCTCGGGCACGACCGGCCTGCCCAAGGCCGTCGTGCACACCCACGCCTCCTCCCTGGCGACCGCCCAGATCTGGCTGGACGTGCCGCGCGGCCCCGACTCGGTGTTCGGCACCGGAGCGATCATCTGGGGCATCGGCTTCCCCGCCATCGTCGGCCCGGCCCTGTACGCGGGCATGCGCCTGGTGCTGGAGCAGGACTGGGGACCGGCGAACTTCCTGCGCGTGGTGCCGCGCGAGCGGGTCACGCACGTGTCGCAGATCCCGTCGTTCTACACGGCGTTGCTGGGGTCGTCCGAGCACGAGGGGGTGGACCTGTCGTCGATCCAGGTGATCATGCTGGGCGGCGAGCCGCTGACCGCGACCATGCTGGACCGGATCAAGGCCAGGCTGCCCGGCACCGGGGTCTACTCCTACTACGGGCAGACCGAGGCGCCGTACACGTGCATGGGCCGCGTGGACGACGGCTCGACGCCGCTCGGCTCCTCCGGACGGGCGCGCACGGGCAACGCCGTACGGATCACCGGCCCGTCCGGCGCCGCCGTGACCGGCGAGGTCGGTGAGATCAACCTGGCCGGGCCGCACCGCATGGCGGGCTACGACGGGCCGGACGACCACGGCGTGCTGCGCGGCGACTGGTACGTGGGCGGCGACCTCGGGACGCTGTCGGCCGACGGCGTGCTGCGCGTCCTCGGCCGCCGCGAGGACTCGATACTCAAACACGGCCAGTGGACGCAGCCCGCCACGATCGAGGAGGCCGTCTCGGCCCTGGACGGCGTGGCCGAGGCCGGCGCGGTGGGCGTCCCCGAGGGGGCGGCCGAGCAGCGGGTGCTGCTGGCGGTCGTGCCGCGCGCCGGGCAGTCGCTGGACGCCGCCAAGCTGTCGCTCGCCCTGGCCGACACGCTGCCCCCGCACCAGCGGCCCGACCACATCGTGGTGACCGGCGAGCTGCCGCACTCGCAGGACGCCTCCGGCGGCCCCGGCAAGCTGCTGCGCCGCCGGATCCGCGAGCAGCACGGGCACCTGCTCGGGTGAGCGTCCAGGAGCGCGGGGGCCGGGACGGTCCACGGGAGCACGAGGTCAAGGCGCTGGTCGCGGCGGCCGGGGTGCCGGTGCCGCGCGGGGTCGTGGTGCGCGACCTGGACTTCACGGCGGCCGGGGAACTGGCCGGGCCGCTGGTGCTGAAGGCGTTCGGGCCGGGGCTGGTGCACAAGTCGGAGGCGGGGGCCGTACGGCTCGGCCTGCGGGCGGACGAACTCGCGGCGGCGGCCGGGGAGATGCGTTCGCGGCTCGACGTGGAGGGGTTCCTGGTCGAGGAGCAGGCGCCCGCCGGGGTGGAGCTGATCGTGGGGCTGGTCGGCGATCCTGGGTTCGGCCCGGTGCTGCTGGCCGGGCTGGGCGGCGTCTGGACGGAGGCGCTGCGCGACACGGCGCTGCGGCTCTGCCCGATCGCCGAGCGGGACGCCCGGCTCATGCTGGACGAGCTGCGCGGCTCGGCCCTCCTGCGCGGCCACCGCGGCCGGCCGCCGGTGGACGTGGACGCCGTGGTCAAGCTGCTCATGACGGTCGGCGGCCCCGGCGGGCTGTGGGAACGGCTGGAACTGGGCGAGTTCGAGCTGAACCCGGTCATCGCCACCCCTTCCGGCGTGACCGCGGTGGACGCCCGGTACCTGCCCGGCGAGCCCCGCCCGTCCGCCGCCCGCGCGCCGGCGGACTTCCTGCCGCTCTTCGAGCCCCGCGCGGTGGCCGTCGTCGGCGCCTCCGCGAGCAGGCCGAACTTCGGGAACATGTTCCTCGACTTCTACAAGGCCGCCGGCGTGCCGCTGGTGGCCGTGCACCCGTCCGCCTCCGAGGTGGCGGGGGTGCCCGCGGTGCCGTCGCTGGCCGCCGCCGGCGTGGACTACGCGCTGGTGGCGGTGCCCGCCGAGCGGTGCGCCGAGGTGGTGCGGGAGGCGTCGGGCGTCCCGTACGTGCAGGTGATGAGCGGCGGGTTCGGCGAGGCGGGACGCGCGGACCTGGAACGCGACCTGGCCGGGGCCGCCCGCGCGGCGGGCACCCGGCTGCTCGGGCCCAACTGCATGGGCGTGTACTGCCCGCGCGGCCGGCAGACGTTCGTCGGCGGCGGCCTGGGACCGGCCGGGACGGTCGCGCTGATCTCGCAGAGCGGCGGGCTCGCGGGCGAGGTGATCAAGGTCGGGGAGCGGCGCGGGCTCGCGTTCAGCCGGGTCGTCACCGTGGGGAACGCGGCCGACGTGACCCCCGCCGAGCTGCTGACCTGGCTGGCCGGCGACCCCGAGACCCGGGCCGTCGGGCTCTACCTGGAGGATCCGCGCGGCGGCCGGGAGCTGCACGAGGCGCTGCGCGCGGCCGGGCTGCCGGTGGCGCTGCTGGTCGGCGGGCGCAGCTCGCAGGGGCAGCGGGCGGCGCTCTCGCACACCGGCGGCATGGTGGGCGACCTGCGGGTGTGGGCGGCGGTCGCGGCCCAGACGGGCACGGCGCTGGTGTCCTCCCAGGACGACCTGATCGGCGTGCTGGCCTTCTTCCAGGCGCACGGCTCCCGCATCACGGACGGCGACCGGGTGCTGGTGATCGGGCCGAGCGGGGGCGCGGGCGTGCTGGCGGCCGACGCGTTCGACCGGGCGGGCGTGCGGCTCGACCCGCTGCCGGACGGCGTGCTCGACGGGCTCGGCCTGGCCGTCGCGGGCAACCCGCTGGAGGTGCCGGTGGGTCCGCGCGGGCGTCCGGGGCTGGTGGCGGAGGTGATCGAGGCGATCGTACGGCGGGAGCCGTACGCGGACGTGGTCGCCCACGTGAACGTGCAGAGCTTCTTCACCTACGGCGACGCGGCCGAACCCCTGTACGCCTACACGCGGGCCCTGGCCGGCGCGCAGGAGGCGCTGCCGCGCGTCAGGATCACGCTCGTCACCAGGAACGGCGAGTGCGCGCCCGCGGGCGTGGAGGACGAGGTACGGCGGATCGCGGCGGCGGCGGGCGTCCCCGTCTACCGCTCCATGGAGGCGGCCGCGGCGGCCGTCGCGGCAGGAGGTAGTCGTGGGACTGCTTGACGGCAAGGTCGCGCTGATCACGGGTGGGGCCAGGGGCATGGGCGAGTCGCACGTGCGCCTGTTCCTCGAAGAGGGCGCGCGGGTGGTCTTCGGCGACGTGCTGGAGGAGGAGGGCAAGGCGCTGGCCGCCGAGACGGGGGCCACGTACGTGCGGCACGACGTGCGCAGCCCCGGCGAGTGGCGGCGGGCCGTGGACACGGCCACGGAGCTGCACGGACGGCTCGACGTCCTGGTGAACAACGCCGGCATCCTCGCCTACGGCCGCATTCAGGACATGGCTCCCGAGGACTTCGACCGGGTGATCGACGTGAACCTCAAGGGCACCTGGCTCGGGGTCAAGTCGGTGATCGACCCCATGAAGGCGGCCGGGCGCGGCGCCATCGTGAACATCTCCTCGATCGAGGGCTTCGTCGGGGCGGAGGGGTTGTCGGCGTACGCGGCGTCGAAGTTCGCGGTGCGCGGGCTGACCAAGTCGGCCGCGCGGGAGCTGGCCCGCTTCAAGATCCGGGTGAACTCGGTGCATCCCGGCGCGATCAACACGGCGATGGCGGTGAACCCGGACCTGATGGCCGAGGTGGACGCGGAGGCGTTCGTGAAGTCCATGGTCATCAAGCGGTTCGCGAAGCCGGTGGAGGTCTCGCACGTGGTGGCGTTCCTGGCCTCGGACCGGGCCAGCTACTGCACGGGGAGCGAGTTCACGGTCGACGGGGGGCTGCTGACGGGGGCGGGTTACTAGGCTTCCGTGCCTCTTTTCTAGTCGAATCATACGTTTTGGGCATGTCTGGCGGCTTGGTTGAGCTGCGGTTATGCGCCCGGTGATGTCTTTGCCTGCTCTTGGGGTGTGCTTGACCTTGGTCACGAAGCGGTAACCTCGCAGCGCACGACACCACAGGTTTCCGGTTTTGCCACACATGTCCCGGGTTACCCCCGTGTACCCCGGTATGTGTGGATAAATCCGGATCTTGACCGGAAGGTTCCCCCATACTTCCATGACGCCCGAGATGCAGAAGTACATCGACCTGCTCGAAAGCCAGCTCGGCTACTCCGAGAAGGCCGGCGCGTACACCAAGTTCGGCGACTGGTACGGCAAGACCGTCGAGTTCGACGCCGACTACTCCGCCGCCCCCTGGTGTGACATGTACCTCTCCTGGGCCGCGCACAAGCTCGGCTTCCAGGAGTGGATCGGGCAGTTCGCCTGGACCGTACGGCACGCCGAATGGTTCAAGGCGCAGGGCGCGTGGGGGAAGACGCCGAAGCCCGGCGCGTTCGTCTTCTACGACTGGAGCGGGACCGGCAAGATCGACAACATCGACCACGTCGGCATCGTCACGCGGGTCGAGGGCGACACGATCTTCACCATCGAGGGCAACATCGACGGCGGCGTCGCCAAGCGCAAGGAACGCGACACCAGCAAGGTCGTCGGCTACGGCTACCCCGAGCGCATCAAGGCGCGCCTGGATGAGGAGGCGGCCCAGAAGAGGGCCGACGAGCAGGCGGCGACGCCCGCCAGGCCCGGCGACGTGGGAACGCTCCAGCTTCCCGGCGACGCGCTCAGCTCCCTGATCCCGCACGTCGAGCAGGAGCGTACGGGCGAGGTCCCGCTCGCCGCGCGGCCGAAGGGCAAGGCCGACAAGACTGCGAAGACGACGGTGTCCTCGCCTGCCGCGTCCCCGGCCGTGCCGTCACCGTCCGCCTCGCCCGCGCCGACGACGGCGGCGGGGAGGTCGGCCCAGAAGTCCAAGCACGCCAAGGCGACGACCGCCGACACCACGGCCGCCACCGCCGAGCCCCTCCCCACGCTGGTGGACGCCTCCTCGCCGGGCTCGCTGTCCACGATCGCCTCCCCGACGCTGGTCGGCTCCGCCCTGATCGCCGCCCTGGCCCTCCTGGCCCTGGCGAAGACCCGTCAGCAGCGCCTCCGCCCGGTCACCGCGTCCGCGAAGACCGCCCGGATGCGCGGCGCCGCCACGGCGATCGCCCCTCTGAACCTCTCACCGGCGGAAGGCGTCGCCCTGAGCCCCACGGCGGAGGTCGCCAGCCTGCTGGGCGCCGCTTCGCCGGACAGCGGCACGACAGGCGTCACCGTGCCCGCTCCGGGGACGCGCTCCAGGCGCGGCTCCCACGCCGCCCCCTCCCGCCACCGGCGTCGCCGCAGGCCGTCGGACCCGCGCCACGAACCCACCCACCCCACCTCACACCGCTCCCCCCTCGCCTCCACCCCGCCCCCCGCCTCCCCCGCCCCCACCCGGACGAGCCACTTCGAGCACCCGACCGGCCGTCCCGAGCCCATCCGGACGGCCCGCTCCGAGCACGCGGCCGGCTCCCCTGACCACTTCCGGACGGCCCGCTCCGAGCACCCTGTCGGCTCTCCCGAGCCCGCCCTGGCGGCGTGGTTCGAGCTTTCCGCTCCTGTTCCCGAGCGCAGCCCCGCGAGCGGCGGGTTCGAGGGTGACGGGGATGCCTGCGAGGCGTTCACCGACCGGACGGCGCCGCCGCGGCGGCTCGACAGCGCCTCGTTCCGGCCCGCTCCCGACACCGCGCCCTTCGCGCCCACGTTCGACACCGGCCCGATGGTCGCGATCTCGCTCCCTCCGGCGACGAGCACGTTCAGCGCCTTCTCCCCCAGCCCCCGCCCGGGGGCGGAGGTCGCCGCCCGGACGAGGACGACGTCGCACGCCGCGGAGGCGTCCGGGATCGGCGCGACGTACCGGGGCCGTCGCCGTCGCAGCGAACCCGTCGCGTACGCCCCCGGGCCCGCCGCCTTCACGGACGAGCTCGCCCCCTTCACCGCCGACGCCACCCCGCGCGGCCGCCGCCACCGGCGCACCGCGTCCGCCGCATCCGCCGCATCCGCCGTGGGCCCCATGGCCCCGCAGAGCGTGTGGAGCCCGTTCCAGCCGACCGGCGGCGGAACGAGCACCGTCGAGACGTTCGTCCAGGACGCCCCCCTGCGCGGCCGCCGCCACCGCACCCGCGAGCTCGTCAGCACCCCCGACTGGGGACGGCAACCCGCCTGAGACGGCCGGCCCCACGCCCTCAGGTGACCCCGTACTCGGCGGCGAAGGCGGCCAGGCGGGTGACCGCGTCGCGGCTGCGCGTCCACGGGCGGACGATCAGCCGCTCCACCCCCAGCTCCGCCCAGGCCGCCACCTCCCCCGGGGAGCCCAGGGCGTACGCGTGCGCCGTGACCGGCACCCCCGCCCCGAGCCGCGCGACCTGCGGCCTGATCGACTCGATGGTGTGCGGCATGCTGATCCACCCGTCGCACAGCCGGGACGCCCGGCGCAGCGCCGCCGCCGACTCCCCACCGGCCAGCACCGGCAGCCGCCCCTGGACGGGCTTGGGCTCGAAGGTGACCTCGGGAAACCGGTAGAACCGTCCGGAATGGGCGACCACGGGCTCGGTCCAGAGCCGCCGGACGACCTCTATGGCCTCGTCCAGGCGGGCGCCGCGGGTCTCGAAGGGCAGTTCGGCCGCCGTCCACTCGCCTCGGTACCAGCCCGCGCCCACGCCGCAGATGGCCCGTCCGCCCGACACCACGTCCAGGGTGGCGAACGCGCGGGCCGACACGAACGGGTGGCGCAGGGCCAGCAGGTGCACGGCGGTGCCGAGCCGGACGCGGGTGGTGAGCCCGGCCAGCCAGCACAGGTAGGCCGGGGCGTCGAACAGCGGGGTCGTCGGCTTGATGCCGGGGTCCTCGGTGCCCGGGTAGACGGCGAGCGACAGGTCGGTGGCGAACACCAGGTGCTCGGGCAGCCACACCGACTCGAACCCCAGCTCGTCGGCGGCCACGGCCACGTCCTTCCAGGCGTCCGGATGCAGCAACCCCAGCGGGACGCCGTACTTCACACGCACCTCCGCAGACCGCCGCCGGGCGGGACGCCGTGCTTCACGGATACCTCCGCAGGTCGCGGGTGTGCAGGGCCGCGCGGACGCGTTCGCGGTGGGCGGCCGCGGTGCCGTGCGCGGCCGCCAGGGACCAGGCCCGTGCGAGCCAGAACCGCAGGTCCAGCTCCTCGGTGTAGCCGATCGCCCCGTGGGTCTGCAGGGCGACCCGGGCGGCCAGGGTCGCCGCCTCGCCGGCCGCGGCCTTGGCGGCGCTCACGTCCCGCTCGGCCGTGGGTGCGTCCCGGTCCACGGACAGCGCCGCGCGGTGCACCAGCGGCGCGGCGAACTCGACGGCCACCGCCACGTCGGCGAGCTTGTGCCGGACGGCCTGGAAGGACCCGATCACCGCGCCGAACTGCCTCCTGACCCCCGCGTACGACACCGAGACCGCGAGCAGCTCCCGCGCGACCCCGACGAGCTGGGCGGCGGTCGCGACCGTGACGGCCCGCACCGCGAGCGCCACCCGATCCGCGCCGCCCCCGCCCCGTCCCCAGGACCAGCCGGGATCGGGACGGTCCGGCGACTCGAAGGCGACGGCGAACATCGGCCGGCACGGGTCCACGCCCGGCACCGCCGTGAGCCGCGCCTCGTGCCCCACCGCCACCCGGACCCCACCTCCCGTACGCGCCACGACCAGCACGTCGGCGAGATCGGCGTCCGCCATGTACGCCTCCCCCGGCAGCGCCACCCCCACGCACACCCCGCCCGAGGCGAGCTTGGGCACGCGCGGCACCAGGAACGCCGCCGCCACCGCCGTCTCCACCACCGGCCCCGGCAGGCACGCCCGCCCGGTCTCCTCGACGGCGGGCAGCACGTCGGTCAGCCCGAGTTCGAGCCCGTCGAGCTCCGACGGCAGGAGCAGCCCGAAGAACCCCAGCTCGGCGAGCCGGTCCCAGGCCGGACGGCGTTCGGTCCGCAGCGCGCCGGGCGGGCAGTGCGCCCGCAGCACGTCGCGCACGGTCGCCCCCAGGGCGAGTTGCTCGTCGGTGAAGGCGAAGTGCATGAGGGCGACTCCAGAGGGGTCATCGGGGCAGGCCCAGGACACGCTCGGCGATGATGTTGCGCTGGATCTCGTTGGTGCCCGCGTAGATCGGCCCGGCCAGCGAGAACAGGAAGCCGTCCAGCCAGGGTGTCCCGCCGGCGCGGTCGCCGAGCAGTTCCAGGGCCAGTTCGTGCATGCGCAGGTCCAGCTCCGACCAGAAGACCTTGCCCATGCTGGCCGCCGCCCCGATCTCGGCCCCGGCCATGATCCGGCGGGCGGTGGCGAAGGTGTGCAGCCGGTACGCCTCGGCCGCCGTCCAGCAGCGCGCGGCCTGGTCGGCGAGGACGGGGCCGGCGTCCGCGGCCAGCTCGACGAGGCGGTCGGCGGTGGCGAGGAAGCGGCCGGGGCTGCGCAGGGTCAGGCCGCGTTCGGAGGAGGTGGTGGACATCGCGATCCGCCAGCCGTCGCCGGGCTCGCCGAGCACCATGGAGTCGGGTGCGAACACCCCGTCGAAGTGCAGCTCGGCGAACCCGGGCAGGCCGTCGAGCTGCGCGATCGGCCGGACGGCGACCTCGTCCAGGGGGAAGAGGAAGTACGTCAGGCCCTTGTGCCGGGCGCCGGAGGTGCGGAAGAGGCCGAAGCCGTGGGAGGCGTGGGCGGCCCGGGAGCTCCAGGTCTTGTGGCCGTACAGGCGCCAGCCGCCGTCGGCGCGTTCGGCGCGGGCGGTGAGCGCGGCGAGGTCGCTGCCGGCCTCGGGCTCGGACCAGGCCTGCGCCCACACGTCCTCGGCCGTCGCCATCCGGGGCAGCCAGCGCCGCCGCTGCTCGGGGGTGCCGAACCGCATGAGGCTGGGGGCCAGGAGGAAGATGCCGTTCTGGCTGACCCTGGCGGGGGCGCCGACGGCCCAGTACTCCTCCTCGAAGATCAGCCATTCGATCAGGGACGCGCCGCGGCCGCCGTGCTCGCGGGGCCAGGAGACGACCGACAGCCGCTCACCGGCCAGCAGCGCCTCCCAGGCGCGGTGCGCCTCGAAGCCCTCGGGGGTGTCCATCGGCGGGAGCCGCCGCGGCACGTGGGCGGCCAGCCAGTCGCGAACCTCGGCACGGAAGTCCAGCTCGGCCGGGGAGAAGTCGAGATCCACGAAACCAACCTAGCGCACGCTTGGTCTGCTGGCCAGGCCGCCGTCCGTGCGCCGGGGGTGGGCGTCGTGCAGGGTCTATGGAACGCGAGGGCGCCCACCTCGCCCTGGCCCTGCGACGCCTGCTCGCCAACGCCACCACCTGGGCGGGGGGCTACAACCCGTAGGCCCGCCTGAGCGCTGCCAACCGGGTCTCCCGTGCCCGCCTGCTCAGCGCGGTGTCCGGCACCATGGCGTCGAACCCGTGGAAGGCCCCCGGATAGAGGTGGAACTCGGTGGACACCCCGGCCCGCGCCAGCCGCTGGGCGTAGTCGATGTCCTCGTCCCTGAACACCTCCAGCTCGCCCACGTCGATGAACGCGGGCGGCAGCCCCGACAGGTCCTCGGCCCGCGCCGGCGCCGCGTACGGCGGGACGTCCGGGCCGCCCGTCCGCTCGCCGAGCAGGGCGGACCAGCCGTAGAGGTTCGCGGCCCGGTCCCAGACCACGGCCTCGGTGAACTCCCGGCTCGACGGGGTGGTGTTGCGGTCGTCGAGCATCGGGCAGACCAGGAGCTGGAAGGCCACCTCGGGGCCGCCCCGGTCGCGGGCGAGCAGCACGGTCGCGGCGGCCAGCCCCCCACCCGCGCTGGCCCCGCCGACGGCCAGCCTGGCGGGGTCGATGCCCAGCTCGTCGGCGTTCTTGGCGGTCCACACCAGGCCCGCGTAGCAGTCCTCGACCGGCGCGGGGTGCGGGTGCTCGGGCGCCAGGCGGTAGTCGACGGAGACCACCACGACGCCGAGGCGCTCGACGTAATCGATCATCGTGGCCTCGTCGACCTCGGGCACGCCGACGATCATGCCGCCGCCGTGGATCCAGTAGAGCCCCGGCCTGCCGGTGCCCTCCTGGGCGGGACGGTAGAGGCGGACCCGGACGTCCGGTTCGCCGTCGGGGCCGGGGACGTGGCGGTCCTCGACCAGCACCTCGCTCTCGGCGGGCGGCATGGCGGCCAGCATCGCGTTGATCTGGGCCCGGTACCCGGCCAGTTCCTCCGCCGTGAGGGTGGTCACGTCGAAGGTCGGGAACGGCGTGCTCTCCAGAGCGGCACGCAGTTCCGGATCGAGGTTGGGGTGGAGCGCCATGAGGACTTCCTTCCACGGAGGGGCCTGCCGTACCCCTCAATGGTCGGATCCCGCGCGGGGGTGCGGCAACCGCCAACCGGCTGCCGTTGCGCGCGCGGCGCCCGCCGTTCGGCGAGGTCAGGCGAGCAGGTCGACGACCTGCTCGGCCAGGGGCGCGGCGCTGGCCGGGTTCTGGCCGGTGACCAGGCGGCCGTCCGCGACCACCTGCGGCTGCCAGTTCGCGGCGGGCTCGTGCCGGGCGCCGCGCGCGGTCAGCGCGTCGGCCAGCAGGAACGGCACCACGTCCGCCACGCCGCGCGCGCTCTCCTCGCTGTTGGTGAAGGCGGCCACCCGGCGGCCGTCCACCAGGTGGGAGCCGTCGGACAGGGTCAGGCCGACCAGGGCGGCCGGGCCGTGGCAGACCGCCGCGACCACGCCGCCGCGCTCGTAGATCTCGCGGCCGACGCGGGCGACGTCGGGGTTGTCGGGGAAGTCCCACATGGTGCCGTGGCCGCCGGCGTACAGGACGGCGTCGTAGGCCGCGGTGTCCACGTCGGCGAGTCGGGCGGTGTCGTCGTCCAGGCCGGCGGCGAGGAAGGCGGCCTGCGTGGGGTCGTCCGGGTCGTGGCCGTCGCGCGGCGGGCGGCCGCCGGCGACGCTGGCGACGTCCACCTCGAAGCCCGCCTTGGTGAAGATCTGCCAGGGATGGGCCGCCTCGGGGACGTAGTACCCGGTACGCTCCACGCCGCCGAGGTCGTCGTGGCTGGTCAACACGATCAGGATGCGCTTGCTCATGCCGTCGAGCATGCCCGGCGAGACCCATCAGCAACAAATCGTGAATTATCGGTCCCGGCATCAGAATAGTGATATGTCGCCACTCTCGCTGGACCTGCTGCGGACCTTCCTCGCCGTGCACAGGACCGGCTCCATCACGGCCGCCGCGCAGACGCTCGGCCTCTCGCAGCCCGCGGTGACCGCCCAGGTCAAGACGCTGGAGGCGACCCTCGACCGGCCGCTGTTCGACCGCCTGCCGCGCGGCGTCGCGCCCACGCCCGCCGCCGACGAGCTGGCCCGCCGGGTCGCACCCTCCCTCGACGCCCTGGACGAGGTCGCCGGCTCGGAGCTGCCCTCGGACGAGGCCGTGCACCTGGGCGGCCCGGCCGAGTTCCTGTGCGAGGAGGTCATGCCGATGCTCGCCCCGCTCGTACGCGACGGGCTGCGGCTGCGCACCACCCTCGGCCTGGCCGACGACCTGCTGGCCGACCTCGCGGCCGGACGGCTCGACCTGGTGCTGTCCACGATCCGGCCCCGGGTGCGCGGCGTCCAGGCCGACCCGGTCTACGACGAGGAGTTCGTCCTGGTGGCGGCGCCGTCCCTGGCGGGGGCGCTGCCGCCCGGCCGGGTCGGGCCCAAGGAGCTGGCCGGGGTCCCGGTGGTGGCCTACGCCGAGGACCTGCCGATCGTGCGCCGCTACTGGCGGACCGTGTTCGGGCGGCGTCCGTCGATGGCGGCGCAGGTCGTCATCCCCGACCTGCGCGGCGTGCTGAGCGCGGTGCGGGCGGGCATGGGCGTCTCGGTCCTGCCCGCGTACCTGTGCCGGCGTGACCTGGCCGAGGGCACGCTGGTCGCGCTGGCCGAGCCGCCGGAGCCGCCGATCAACACCGGCTACCTGGCCGTACGGTCGGGGGCGCTGGCCAGGTCGGCCGTGGCGCGGGTACGGGCCCATCTGCTGGCGGCGTTCCGGGCGGCGCCGCCGTACTGAGGACGAAGGTGGATGACGGGCGATCACCGTGGGCATGCTGGGCAACATGTGTCATTCCACCGACAGCCGACCGCCCGCCCCGCCGATCCAGGGCGAGGTCGCCACGCACGAGCAGATCACCCTGACCTCCGCCGACGGCACCCGTTTCATGGCCTACCGCGCCGACCCTGCCGAGCCGAACGGCCGCGGCGTGGTGATCATGCCGGACGTGCGCGGCCTGCACCCGTTCTACCGCGACCTCGCGGTGCGCTTCGCCGAGGCCGGGTTCCGCACGATCGCGATCGACTACTTCGGCCGCACCGCCGGGACCGACGACCGCGGCGACGACTTCGACCACATGCCCCACGTCGACCGGCTCAAGCTCGACCAGGTGCAGGCCGACGCCGCGGCGGCGACCGCCGAGCTGGCCGGCGACGGCCCGGTGTTCACGGTCGGCTTCTGCATGGGCGGCGCGCTGTCGTGGCGTCAGGGCGCGGAGGGCAACGGCCTGGCCGGCAGCGTCGGCTTCTACGGCGCGCTGCGCTTCATCGACGAGCCGGCGACCGGGCCGGGCGCGCCGCTGCTGCTGCTCAGGGGCGGCGCGGACACGGTGTCGAGCCCGGAGGAGTTCGAGGCGTACACCGCGGCGCTGGACCGGGTGGGCACCGAGCACGAGACCCACGTCTACGAGGGCGCGCCCCACTCCTTCTTCGACCGCTCGTTCAAGGAGTGGGAGGACGTCTGCCAGGACGCCTGGCGCCGCGTCCTGACCTTCACCGAACGCCACTCAGCCTAGGTACGCGGCCCGCACCACCGGGTCGTCGCGCACCTGCGCGGGCGTCCCGGACGCGATCACCCTGCCCAGGTCCAGCACGACGATCCGGTCGCAGCTCTCCATCACGAAGCCCATGTCGTGCTCGACCAGCAGCACCGTCGTGTCCAGGGCCCTGACGACCTCGCCGAGCCGGGCGGTCTGGGCGGCGTCCAGGCCGGAGGTGGGCTCGTCGAGCAGCAGGAGCCTTGGACGGTCCGCGAGCGCGCGGGCCAGCTCGACCATCCGGCGCTGCCCGACCGGCAGCGCGGCGGCGTACGCGTCGCGCAGCAGGGTGAGCCCGCACAGGTCGAGCACCTCGGCCACGCGCGCGCCGCGCTCGCGCTCGATCCGCCGCCGGCCCGGCCACCCGGCCAGGTCGGCGGCCAGCCCGCCGCCACCGCCGTGCCAGTCGAGCGCGGCCAGCACGTTCTGGGCCACGGTGAGCCGGCCGAACACCTGCGTGCGCTGGAACGTCCTGCGCACGCCGGCCCTGGCCCGCCGGAGCGCCGACACCCCGGTCAGGTCGCGCCCGTCCAGCGCGACCCGGCCCGCGACCGGCCTGCGCAGCCCGGACACCACGTCGAACAGCGTGGTCTTGCCCGCGCCGTTCGGCCCGATCACGCCGCAGACCTGGCCCGGCCCGGCCTCGAACGACACGCCGTCCAGCGCCCTGACCCCGCCGAAGGCCACGGACACGCCCTCCACCGCGAGCATTCACCTCACCCCCAGGTAGGCGGCGGTCAGCTGGTCGCCGTCCACCTCCGAGCGCGGGCCCGTCCAGGTGACGCCGCCCAGCCGCATGAACGCGACCCGGTCGGCGACGGCCAGCGCCTCGGTCGCCTTCTCCTCCACCAGCAGCAGCGCCACGCCCCGGTCGCGCAGCTCGGCGAAGACGTCGAACACCTGCCGCACCACGAGCGGCGCCAGGCCGAGCGACGGCTCGTCGGCGATCAGCACGCGCGGCGGGCGCACCAGGGCCGGGGCCAGCGTGAGGAGCTGCTGCTCGCCGCCCGACAACGCGCCCGCGGCCACCGTACGGCGGGCCGCGAGCTGCGGCAGCCGCTCGTAGACCGGCCCGGGATCGTCCAGCCAGGTACGCAGGTTCTCCTCCACGGTGAGCCCCGGGAAGACACCCCGCCCTTCGGGGGCCAGCAGGACGCCGGCCCGCGCCCGCCGGTGCGCCGGCCAGGCGGTGACGTCCACGCCGTCGAGCAGGACGCGGCCGGCGCTCACCGGCAGGTCCCCGGCGGCGACGGCGCACGTGGTGGACTTGCCCGCGCCGTTCGCGCCGAGCAGCGCCACCACCTCGCCGGGCCGCACCTCCAGCCTCACCCCGCGCAGCACGGTGCAGTCGGCGTAACCGGCCACGACGTCCTCCAGCACGAACAACGCCCGACCGCCTCCGGCGGCGACCTCCGCCCGGCGGGGCACGACGTGGGGAACGGCGGGAGCCACGGCGGGGAGGCGGCGCCGGGCGCGGGCCTCGGCGAGCTGGGTGAGCACGCCGTCCGGATGCCGGGCCAGGATCATGCCGCCCGCCCCGAACAGGATCGACCCCACGTGCGCGGACAGGCCCCATGTCGCCAGCAGCTCGGGCACGGCCACCGCGACGAGCCCGCCGAGCACCGCCCCGCCGATTCTGCGCACGCCCTGCAGCACCACCACGGCCAGCCACACGAACCCGGAGAACGCCGGCAGGTCGGTGGCCGTGATCGACCCCTTGGAGATCGCGAACAGCACCCCGCCGAGCCCCGCGATCCCGGACGCCAGCACGAACAGCACGATCTTGGCGCGCGGCGCGGACAGCCCGGCGGTGACGGCCGCCGCGGGCGCCGACCGTACGGCCAGCACGGCCCGCCCGGACGCCGACCGTTCCAGGTTCCGCACCAGCAGCGCCACCAGCCCGATCAACGCCAGCAGCACGGCCACCCGCACCCGCGGGTCGGAGGTGTCGGCGACGCCGAGGCCGAGCGCGGGCAGCGCCCAGCCGATGGTCCCGTTGCTGAAGGCGTCCACCTGGAACAGCACCTGATCGGCCAGCAGCGCCAGGGCCAGCGTGGCCAGCGTCAGCACCCGCCCGCCCAGCCGCAGCGCGGGCAGCGCCACCACCAGCCCGACGGCCCCCGCCGCGACCACGCCCAGCAGGATCGCCACGACGAACGGCAACCCGGAGGCGAACGCCCACCCACAGGTCAGCGCCGCCATGGCGGCGAAGGCGGCCTGCGCCAGGTTCACCATGCCGCCGATCCCGGTCACCACCACGAACGAGCAGAAGATCAGCGCGAGCACCAGCCCCTGGGCCGCGACGCCCACGTAGTACTGCGGCCCGAGCAGCGCGAAGGCCGCCAGCGCGGCCAGCCCCGCCGCCCACGGCAGCCGCCTGCGCCAGGCCGGCACCCCGGCCAGGTGGTCGGGCGGCGGGACGTCCTCGGCGGCGCTGCCCGCCACCCGCTCCCGCGACCGGTTCAGCAGCACCAGCCCGGCGAACAGCAGGAGCACCGGCACGGCGGTGCGCAGCCCGGTGACCTCCTCCAGGAAGTCGGTGTACCCGGCGACCAGGTTCTGCACGACCCCGAGCGCGACCCCGGCCGCGAACGTCCAGGGGATCGAGCGCAGCCGCCCGAACACCGCCGCCGTCGCCGAGGCGAACAGCAGCACCGTGTACGCCGTCGCGTCCAGCCCGAGCACGGGCGCCGCCAGCACCCCGGCCAGCCCGGCGAGCCCCGATCCGAGCATCCAGGCCAGCGCGGAGGTGGCGTCCACGTCGATGCCCCGCAGCGTGGCCAGGCGGCGGCGGTCCACGGAGGCGCGCATGCGCAGCCCGTACGGCGTGTGCCGCATGAACGCCCACAACCCGGCCGCCGCGACCACCGAGAGGGCGAAGGTGATGAGCTGGTCGCTGTCCAGCCGCACCCCGAGCGGGTCGAACCCCTGGGCGGGGTGGGGGCCGACGCCGCGCGGCAGCGAGGTGGCGTCCGTGGCGGGCAGCCCGGCCAGGTCCACGACCAGCAGGCCGAGCGCGGGCAGCGCGATCGTGAGCCCGATGGTGGCGACGATCTGCGCGGTCTCCCCCGCCTGGGCGAGCCCGCGGAACATGGCCCGGTGCAGCAGGTAGCCGAGCGCGGGCGCGAACAGCCCGGCCGCCACCAGCGCCGACAGCCAGGCGGGCAGCCCGGCGGCGGTGAGCTCGTAGAACACCAGGGCGGCCAGGAAACCGACGGCGCCGTGGGCGAAGTTGAACACCCCGGTCGCCGCGTACGACAGGGTCAGGCCGGAGCCCATGATCGCGAATACGGCCCCGGTGACCAGGCCGCTGAGCACGTACTGGAGGATCATTTCAGCGGCACGTTGTCGAAGCAGGCCATCCTTCTGGCCACCTGGAAGGCCCCGCCCGCCAGCTTGACCAGGGCGCCGCAGCCGTTCGGCTCGCTGTGGTCCCTCGGGTAGCGGATGCGGCCGAACCCGGGGTTCTCGTAGAGGTAGTCGCCGTTGGCGGTGGCCAGGAACTTCTCCCTGGTCAGGTCCTTGCCGGTGCGCTTGAGGACGTCGAGGAAGATGTCGGCGGCCCAGTAGCCGATCGCCAGGTGCTGGGTGAGCGCGGTGCCGGGGGCGACCTGCTCGACGTCCTTCTTGAGCTGGGCGATCTCGGGCGCGGGCGACTCGAACGGCTCGAACATGGGCGCGGCGATCACGCCTTCGAGCGCCTGCGCGCCGGCCTGGTCCTTGAGGATGGCCACGTCGTAGCTGGTGGCGTCGGTGAGCACGCCCTTGTAGCCGGCCCGCTTGAGCGCCGCGTAGAGGCCGACGTTGAACTTGGTGCCCGCGATCACCGAGACGACGACGTCGGGGGCCTTGCCGCCGTCCGAGGTCATGATCTTGTTGACGTACGGGAGCCAGTCGGGGGGCGGGGCGGCGGCCGGCAGGCCGGAGTTCACGCCGACCAGCTCGAACCCGGCGGCGGTGAACGACTGGGAGATGGTCGTGCCGCCGTACTTGCTGCCGCTGGAGTCGCTGGTCTGCACGTAGACGCTCTTGCCCGCCGCGCCGCCGAGCAGGTCGGCCATCTGCCTGCCCCACCACGTCTGGGAGCCCGCCCCCTGCTTGGGGGCCAGGCAGCCGTTGTAGCCGAACCCGGTCCTGGTGCCGCACCACTGGGGCCCGGTGGCCCAGCCGAACCAGGGGACGCCCTGCTGTTCGAGGAAGGCCGCGCCGCCGAAGTTGGGGGCGTGCACCGGGACCAGCGCGAACACCTGGTCCTTCTGGACGAGTTTCTTGGCCGCCGCGTCGCCCTTGGCCGCGTCCTGGGCGTCGTCCTCGGCGCCGATGAAGTCGATCTTCCGGCCGTGCACGCCGCCCTCGGCGTTGGCGCGGGCGAACCTGGCCTTGGCGCCGATCTCGGCGTCCCTGGTCGAGTAGCCGCTCGCGCTGGTCTTGGTCAGCACGCCGCCGATCTTGATGGTGGTGTCCGTCACTCCCGTGCCCGACTGGGCCGTACCGGTCTGCTGGGCCGCGCAACCGGCGGCGAGCAGCGTCAGGGTGAGCGCGGCCGCGCCCCGCCGTACCATGTTGTTCTCCCTCGCGACTCGGCCTAGCGCTCGCTTGGTTTCGCTGAGCGTAGATTTGCCGAGGAGGGGTGTCAACGGGCTCCCGAGCAACCGCTTGCTCGTAGCCCGCGCGCCGGGCTAGCGTGGGCGCATGCTGATGCGCGCGGCCGTGCTGACCGGGTTCCACGCCCCGATGGAGATCCGCGACGTCGAGATCGACGACCCCGGCCCCGGCGAGGTCCGCGTCCGGATCAAGGCCTCGGGCGTGTGCGGCTCCGACCTCAAGGCGATCGACGGCAAGAGCCCGGTGGTGAGCGCGCCGCCGTTCATCCTGGGGCACGAGAGCGCGGGCGTGGTGGAGAGCGTCGGCGCGGGCGTCACCACCGTCCGGCCGGACGACCACGTCATCATCGCCATGAGCGGCCCCTGCGGGCGCTGCCGCCACTGCGGCTCTGGCCGCTTCCACCTGTGCTCGGGCCCGCTGCGGCTGCCCACCATCATGGGCGGCCCGCCCAGGGTCACCCTGGACGGCCAGGAGACCCGCCGCTTCATCGGCATCGGCTCGTTCGCCGAGTACGCGGTGGTCACCGAGGCCATGTGCGTCAAGATCGCCAAGGACGCCCCCTTCGCCGCCATGTGCCTGCTGGCCTGCGGCGTGATCACCGGCGTGGGCGCGGTCCTGAACGTGGCCCAGGTGCCGCCGGGCGCCTCGGTGCTGGTCGTCGGCTGCGGCGGCGTGGGCCTCAACGTCGTCCAGGGCGCGGTGCTCGCCGGGGCCACCACGATCATCGCCGCGGACGTGGCCGAGCAGAAACTCAAGCTGGCCGAGCGCTTCGGCGCCACCCACCTGCTCACCCCCGGCGACCTGCCGGACCAGGTGGGCGCGCTGGTACGCGGCGGCGTCGACTACGCCTTCGACGCGACCGGCGTCCCCGGCGTGCTGGCCGACGCCTTCGCCGCCACCCAGCCGGGCGGGACCACCGTCATGGTCGGCAGCCCGCCGCGGGGCCACCCGATGGAGCTGGACACCGGCCTGCTGTTCTCCTCCCGCCGCCTCATGGGCACCCAGGGCGGCGACGCCGCGCCGCACCGCGACCTGCCCATGCTGGCCGGGCAGTACCTGCGCGGCCGGCTCGACCTCGACGGCCTGATCACCGAACGCCTGCCCCTCGACCGGATCAACGAGGCCGTCGCCCACGTCCGCCAGGGGACGGTCGCCCGCACCGTCATCACGTTCTGAGCCCTCGCTATTCTCAGTTCCTTCGGAACAGCGGAGGAGCCCCCCATGTCGTACCCCGAACAGCGCTACCTGGCCGAGACCGGCGAGATCAGCGGCGCCCTGCGCCCGGCGGAAAACGGCCCCGACCTGTCGATGGCGACCGGCACCCGCGTCCACTACCTGGGCACGGGCGGCTCGACCAACGGCGCCTTCGGCCTGTACCGCTGGGAGATGGGCCCGCGTCCCGGAGGCGCGAGCCCGCACTTCCACCGCACCATCACCGAGTCCTTCTACGTGCTGACCGGCAGCGTCCAGCTCTACAACGGCGCCACGTGGGCGAAGGGCCTGCCCGGCGACTTCCTGCACGTGCCCGAGGGCGGCATCCACGCCTTCCGCAACACCTCGGGCGAGCCGGCCTCGATGCTGGTGCTCTTCACGCCGGGCGCGCCGCGCGAGGCGTACTTCGAGGAGCTGGCCGACATCACCCACACCGGCCGCGAGCTCACCTCCGAGGAGTGGGTCGAGCTCTGGAACCGCCACGACCAGTACCCGGTCTGACCAGCCGCGGGGACGGCACGCGGGTCCGCCACCGGCCGGCCCGCGCCCGAGCGCGTACTGTGAGTGGATAATCGCCCACAGTGAGAGAGGTCCGCATGCTCGTCAGAGGAGCCGTCGCGGCCGGCCTGCTCGCGGTCCTGACCGTGGGCGGCGCCGGCCCCGCCGAGGCCCGCTACCGCTACGACTTCCGCAGCCGCGAGGTGGTCATCTGGAGCGAGCCGAAGAACGGCGCGACCCAGCTCGGCGTGGGCCGTCCCGGCGACGGCTTCGACTCCGACCGGTCGGAGGAGCACGAGCTGTTCCGGTGCGACGAGGCGTTCGACAGCACCCTGTGGCACCACGGCACCGACTCCACCACCGGGGTCGTCGGATGGGTGCCGGCCTGCCATCTCGACGACCCCGACTGACCGCTCCGACCGCTCGCCCGCGGGCTCAGCGCCCGGCGCCCACCGGCTCCTGCGCCCGCTCGTCGCTCGGCGCCGGGTCGTCCTCCTCGTGCCCCTCGACCGACAGGTTCGGCAGCAGCCGGTCCAGCCAGCGCGGGCACCACCAGTTCGCCCGGCCGAGCAGCACCATCGTCGCCGGCACGAGGAAGCCGCGGATGACGGTCGCGTCCACCGCGATGGCCACGGCCAGCCCGACGCCGAACGTCTTGACCATCGCGTCCGGGTAGGCGATGAACGCCACGAACACCGCCACCATGATCAGGGCGGCCGAGGTGATGACCCGGCCGGTCGAGCCGAGCCCCTCGGCCACCGCCCGGCTGTTGTCGCCGTGCCGGGCGTGGGCCTGCCGCACCGCCGTCAGCAGGAACACCTCGTAGTCCATCGACAGGCCGAACAGCACCGCGAACAGCATCAACGGCACATAGCTCTCGATCGGCACCGAGAAGAACACGGTCTCCAGGTAGGAGGAGTCCATGGGGGCGTCCATGCCGACCAGGCCGCTGCCGAGACCGATCGAGAACACCAGCGCGAGCGCGCCGAACGCGGCGCCCAGGGACACCAGGTTCATCACCGCGGCCTTGACCGCGACGACGGGCGCGCGGAAGGCGAACAGCAGGAGCAGGGCGCTCAGCAGCACGACCACGCCGATGACCAGCGGGGTGCGCTCGTTCATGCGGTCGCCCGCGTCGGTCATCCCGGCCACCTTGCCGCCGACGTGCACCTGGACGCCCGGGATCGAGACGGCCCTGACCTGCCTGACCACCTCGGCCGCCTTCGGGTCGCTCGGGGCGTAGTCGCTGATCGTCTGGAGCAGGACCGAGCGGCCGGAGGCGTTCAGCTTCGGATCGGCCACATGGGCGACGCCTTCGACGTCGGCGACCGCGTCGGCGATCCGCCGCACGGTCACGTCCCCGGCGCCGGAGACCTTCTCCGGCAGTTCGGCGACCACGATGAGCGGGCCGTTGCTGCCGGGCCCGAAGGCCGTGGCCATCAGCTCGTACGCGCGCCGCCCGGCCGAGTCCTTGGCCGCGTACCCCTCGTCCAGCGGCCCCAGCTTCAGCGCGAGCGCGGGCGCGGCCAGCGCGGCGAGCACGAGCACGCTGCCGATGAGCACCCGCCACGGCCTGCGCGCCACCCACGCGCCGAGCCCGGCCCAGCCGGCGCCCCCGCCGCGGTTGGACGAACGCCCGCGGATCAGCGGCACCTTGAGCGCGTTGACGCGGTGGCCGAGCAGCCCGAGCAGGGCGGGCACGAGGGTGACCGAGGTCAGCACGGCGAAGACGACGGAGATGCCGGTCACCCAGCCGAGCGTGCTCAGCAGCGGGAACCCGGCCAGCATCAGCGCGCTCAACGCGATGATCACCGTGCCGCCGGCGAACACGACGGCCCCGCCCGAACTGGCCACCGTCCGGCGTACGGACTCCACGACCGGCACCCCGTCGGCCAGCAGCTTGCGGTGGCGCGACAGCAGGAACAGCGCGTAGTCGATGCCGACGCCGAGCCCGATCATCGTGGACATGATCCCGGCCTGCTTGGGCATGTCCACGACGTACCCGAGCAGGCCGATCACGCCGAGCCCGGTCGCGACGCTGACCAGCGCGGTGAAGATCGGCACCATCGCGGCCACCAGCGTCCCGAACGCGAAGACCAGCACGAGCAGCGCGCAGATCACGCCGATGATCTCGCTCGGCCCGGTCTTGATCTCCTTGCTCGCCGGGTTGGAGTCGTCGGCGGGCACCACTTCCAGCCCGGCGTCCCTGGCCGGGGCGGCGGCGTCGGACAGGGCCTGCGTGGCCTCGCCGGCCTTGTCGGGGTCGTTGCCCTGCATCTTGACGGTGATCACGCCGATCTGCAGGTTCGAGGCGATGCCGCCCACGCGGAAGGGCGTGTCCACCTGGACCACGTGCGGCATCGTGCGCATCGCGGCGACCGAGCGCTCGACGGCCTGCTTGCGCGGCGCGTCGGTGAGCTTGCCGGCCGCGGAGTACAGGAGGAGCTGCACGGTCCCGCCGGTGGCATAGCCGGGGCCGAAGCCCTCCTTCATCAGGTCGTGCGCGCGCTGCGCGTCGGTGCCCGGGATGGAGGCGTCGTTGCTGACCGGACGGCCGAGCGCGAGGCTGCCGCCCATCAGGCCGACGGCCAGGACCACCCATAAGCCCAGGACGATCCGCCCGTGCCGCGCGCACCAGCCACCCAGCCGACCAAGAAACCGCGTCATCGCCCCGCCCCTGCCCGACGCCCGTCCTGTACGGTCGTACAGGACTACGATAAAACGGAGGACGCCGGAAATTCCGGATTCCGTGGGAAATGAGACGATGACCACACCCGACGACACCCGCTCCCGGATTCTGGCGGCCGCGCGCGAGCTGTTCGCCGAGCGCGGCTACGCGGGCACCTCGCTGGCCGACATCGCCGCCGCGGTCGGGCTGACCAAGACCGCCGTCGCCTACCACTTCCATCCCAAGGACCGGCTGGCCTCCGAACTGCTCTCCCCGGCCGCGGCCGAGATGATCACCCTGCTCGACGCCGACCATCCCGACCGCAAGGCGTTCGTCGAGGCCCTGGCCGTCTTCGCGGTGCGCCACCGCGCGGTGATCCGCCTGTTCATGGAGGACCTCGCGGCCGACGAGCCCGTGCCGGCCGGCTCCGAGCGCGCGGTCGTCGGCACGTTCAGGGACGAGATCTTCGCCAAGCTCGCCGGCGAGAACCCGGGGCCCGAGGCCAGGGTCAGGTGCTGGGCCCTGCTCGGGGCGCTCCAGTGGGGCGTGGTCAAGACCATGGACCTGCCCGAGGAGCAGGTGACGGCGGTCATGCTGGAGTCGGCGCTGGCCTTCTGACGGCTCCCGCCGATCAGCTCCTGCGCCGGGTCCACCGAGGCGGAGGTCTCCCGATCACAGCCCCGTCGAGGGGTCGACGACGGGGCCGGTCGGGCTTTGCGTGGGCTCCTCGGGGCCGGGCCCGCCCTGCTGGCCGGACACGCCGACCGTGATCACGACCACGTCCCCGGACGCGGCGCAGGTCCCCGGCGCCAGGCTCTGACCCAGGACGGTGTCCGCCTTGGCGTCGTCGTCCACGACCTGGGTGCGGGCCCGTACCGTGAAGCCGGCCGCGACCAGCTCGGCCCGGCCGTCGGCGCGGCCCTCCCCCACCACGGACGGCACCTCGACGCCCTGGCGGGCCACCGTCAGCGCCACCGGGGCGCCACCCGGCACCCGGGCGCCGGCCTCGGGCCGCGTCGCGAGGACCTGGCCGTCCGGCTGGTCGGAGCACGATCGGGTGACCGTCCCGGCCGTGAGCCCGGCGGCGGTGAGCGCCGCCTCGGCCGCCCTGCGCTGCCGCCCGGCGACGGACGGCACCGGCACCCCCGCCGACACCTCCAGCGCGACCGCGCCGCCCCGGCCCACCACGGTCCCGGCCGCCGGACGGCTGCCGAGCACCCGGCCGATCTCCTTGACCGAGTCGGTTCTGGTGACCGCGCCGACGGTCAGCCCGGCCTGCTTGAGCGCCTTGACCGCGCCGGCCCGGTCCAGGCCGGTCAGCGGCGGGACCGCGACCGTCGTCACCGGCCGCCCGACTGTCGGCTCGCCGGTGGGCTCGACGGCGGGCGCGACAGTGGGCACGCGCTCCCGCTCCGCCGGCTTCCCGCCCGGCCGTGAGGAGGCGCGCGCCGCACCCGCCGGGCTCGGCGGCGCCGCCGGCAGCACGGACGCCTGGCCGGAGCGGTGGCCGTTGAGCGCGGGCACGATCACGGTGAGCACGACCGCGGTCACCAGCAGCGCCGCGCACACCGCCACGACCGCCTGCACCCATCCGGCCCCGCGCCCCCGGCCCTGCCGGTCCGGCGCGCCCGTCCCGGCCCGCGTCCTCAGGCCGTCCGGCGGGCCCTGCGCGGTCGTGGGGAGCTCGGGGCCGCCGCCCGTCCGCGAGCGCAGGTGGTACGCGCCGGCCGCGCCGGTGACCTCGGGCTCGGCCAGCGGCACGGGCGGTCGCTGCCCAGGGACCAGCGGCACGTCGTCGTACCCTTGATCCGGCGAGTCCGCCTCGCCGAGCAGCGCGAACAGCAGCTCCCTGCTGGACGGCCGGTTCCTGACGTCCTTGTCCAGGCAGGCGGCGACCAGCACCCGCAGCCGCCCGTCCAGCCGGCCCAGCTCGGGCGGCGCGGTCAGGATGCGGTGCAGCACCGGCGCCACCGAGTCCTGGCCGAACGGCGCGCTCGCGTTGGCCGCGAAACACATGGTCGCGCCCCAGGAGAAGACGTCGGCCGCCCCGGTCACGGCCGAGGCGGTGATCTGCTCGGGAGCCATGTACGCCGGCGTGCCCACCCCCCTGTTCGTCACCGTGGCCGCCGCGTCCAGCGCCCTGGCCAGGCCGAAGTCGATCACCCGCGGCCCATCCGGCCCGAGCAGCACGTTCTGCGGCTTGAAGTCCCGGTGCACGATGCCCGCCCGATGGATGGCGGCCAGCGCGGTCGCGGTGCCGACCGCCAGCCGTTCCAGCGCGCCGCCGTGCCGCGGGCCGGTCAGCGAGACCTCCCGATGCAGCGAGGGCCCGTCGACGTACTCGCTCACGATGTACGGCCGGCCCTCGTCGAACCCGGCGTCGACCACCTGGGCCGTGCAGAACCTCGCCACGTGCTTGGCCAGCTCCACCTCCCGCAGGAACGCCCCTTGCTCGTCCCCGACGGGCCCGTGCAGCAGCTTGACCGCGTACCTCTCCCCGCTGTGCCTCTCCCCGCTCCTCGAACCGAGGAACACCGCGCCCTGTCCGCCTTCACCCAGTCGCCCGGCGAGCTCGTACTCGCCGAGTCTGTGCGGGTCCCCCGTTCTGAGCGGCTGCGCCGTTGGCACGGGGCGCCTCCCCTCGCCGCCACCCCTTCTTGCTCTCCACTGAAGGCAACGGGCCGCGTTCAGTCAACCGTGCGCACCGCAATCGCCGCCTGACCGTGACACAGCCGGTCAGGAGGCCCGGGAGACCTGGCCCGCGTACATGACGGCGCCGTCGTCCGATCGGGTCACCTTGACGGAGAACCGGTTGGGGTCGTCCGAGGGGACGATCCGGGCTGTTCCGGCGTGGCACGCCTTGCCGGTGACCTGGCCGAGGGCGAACACGACGGCGCTCCTCGTGGGGGTGAGCCGGCCGGAGCAGTGCAGGTCGGCGCCCCAGCGCATGGTGGATCCGCCGTCGGCGCGCAGGCGCAGCTCGACCGGGAAGATCCGGCCGGCCGTGGGGTGCTCGGCCGATCCCGTCCAGACGCCGTCCAAGGGCGGGACGGTGGGGTTTCCCTGCGGGGGCTCACCGGTGGTGGCGTGCGTGGGGGTGGCGCCCTGGTCGGCCGTGCCGTTCCGGGCGTCCGCCGGGTCCGGGTCCTGCGCTCCGCGCAACCAGAACACGACCCCGGCGACCACCACCACAACCCCTGCCACCGCCACCAGCCACCCCCGCCGAGCCTTCCCGACCACAGTGGCAGGCGTCCTTTCGGGGAAGGTGGCGGAAGCACTTCCCGCCGCGACGGCGGGCACCCCTTCAGGAAAGGTGGCGGAAGCACTTCCCGCCGCGACGGCGGGCACCCCTTCGGGAAAGGTGGCGGAAGCACTTCCCGCCGCGACAGCGGGCATCCCTTCGGGGAAGGTGGCGGAAGCACTTCCCGCCGCGACAGCGGGTGCCCCTTCGGGGAAGGTGGCGAGGGTTTCGTCGGGGGAGGTCGAGGGGGCGGTGGTGGGGGGCCGTTCATCGGGGGTGGCGGCTTGGGCGCCGGAGGGGAGGACGTCGCCGGTGCCCGCGTCCTGGCCGAGCAGCGCGCGCAGCGTCTCCTCGGCGTCCGGACGGTCACGCGGGTCGCGGGCCAGGCACGCCGCCACGATCTCCCGCAACCGCCCCGACAACCCGCGCAGGTCCGGCCTGCCGTACAGGATCCTGGCCAGAATCTCCTGGTACGTGTCCGCCATGTACGCATGCCGCCCGCTGGCCGTGTACGCCACGGTCAGCCCCCACGCCCACATGTCCGCGGCCGGCCCGGCCGGCTCCCCGTTGATGCGCTCGGGCGACAGGTAGGCCGGCGTGCCGATGGGCGACCTGGTCGTGGTGGCGGCGGCGTCCATCAGCCGGGACACCCCGAAGTCGATGACCCGCGGCCCGTCGAGGCTGAGCAGCACGTTGCCCGGCTTGAGATCGCGGTGGACGACCCCCGCCCGGTGGATCGCCCCCAGGGCGGTGGCGGTGCCGATGGCCAGCCGGTCGAGCGAGCCGCCGAGCCGGGGCCCCCGGGCGACCACGTGCTCGCCCAGGGAGGGCCCTTCGACGTACTCGCTGACCAGGTAGGGGCGGTCGCCGTCGAGGTCGGCGTCCAGGAGCTGGGCGGTGCAGAAGGCCGCGACCCGGCGCACCGCCTCGACCTCGCCGAGGAACCGGCGACGTACGTCGGCGTCCTTGGACACGCTCGCGTGCAACAGCTTGATCGCGACCTGCGCCCCGGCCGGCGAGTGACCGAGGAAGACGACGCCCTGGCCGCCCTGCCCGAGCCTGCGCGAGAGCCGGTACTCCCCCAGCCGGCGGGGGTCATCAGCACGGAGCTCGGACATAGGGCGTCATTATGGCACCGCCTACAGCAGGCCGGCATAGGCGTCGAGGGCGCGCAGGACGACGTCCGCCGGGCCGCTCGGCAGGGTGGCCACGGCCTCCTCGATGCCGAGGCCGGCGAAGTAGTCGAGCTTCTCCCTGGTGGGCAGCGTCCCGAACGGGATCACCCTGGCCATGGGCCGCCCGGCCTTCTTGCACGCCTCGCGCAGCGCGGGCAGCGCGTCCTTGATCCCCTTGCCGCCGATGGGCATCCAGCCGTCGCCGTACTCGGCGATGTGGGCGAACAGCTTCGGCCCGGCGGCGCCGCCGAGGTAGACGGGCAGGTCGCGGACGGGCTTGGGCCACGACCAGGACGGTTCGAGCCCTTCGACGTCGGCCACCTCGTCCCGCCAGAAGGCCCGCATGGCCAGCACGTTGCGCCGGGCGACCTCGCGACGTCGCCCGTACGGCACGCCGTGGTTCTCGATCTCCTCGACGTTCCAGCCGAACCCGACGCCGACCACCACGCGCCCGCCCGACAGGTGGTCGAGCGTGGCCAGGGCCTTGGCTGTGACGATGGGGTCACGCTGGGCGGCGAGCAGGATGCCGGTGCCGACGCGCAGCCGCCGGGTCGCGGCGGCGGCGAAGGAGAGCGCGACCAGCGGGTCCAGCGTGCGCTTGTACTCCTCGGGCAGCTCGTCCTGGCCGCCGGCGGGCGGCGTGCGGCGGCTGACCGGGATGTGGGTGTGCTCGGGCAGGTAGAGCGAGTCGAGCCCGCGCTCCTCGGCCGCGGCCGCGAGGTCCTGGACCGGCATGGCCAGATCCGTGGCGAACATCGTGACACCCAGCCTCATACGGCCTCCTCATGTCAACCAAGCGATTGCTCGGCTAAGATTTCCAGGGTAGCTTGCAAGGCGACGTCCGCGGAAAGAGGTTCCCGGTGAAGTTCTCTATCTTCCTGAACCCGCAGATTCCAGGCTCTGGATACGCGGCCGAGGAGAACGCCAAGGCACGGCGTCCCATCGGACGCGACACCGAGTCGTATCAGCGGCTGCTGCACGAGGTGCGGGAGATAGCCGTCCACGCCGACCAGGTCGGGTTCGACGCGCTGATGATGACCGAGCACCACTTCCACTCCGAGGGGATGGAGTTCTCGGTCAATCCGCTGATGTTCCTCACCGACCTCGCCGCCCGGACCGAGCGCATTCTGCTCGCGCCGCTCGGCATGGTGCTGCCCGCCTGGGACCCGATCAGGGCCGCCGAGGACGTGGCGCTGCTCGACCAGTTCAGCAAGGGCCGCCTGCGACTCGGCGTGGCGCGCGGCTACCAGAACCGCTGGATGAACGTCCTCGGCCAGCGCTGGCAGGCCGCCGCCGCCCGCTCCGACGGCTCGGCCTCGGACACCCGGAACTTCGACGTCTTCGGCGAGGTGCTGAAGATCATGAAGATGGCCTGGACGCAGGAGACCCTCCGCTACAAGTCCGACGTGCTGGACTACGAGGTGCCGTACCCCTACGACGGTATCGAGGGCTGGCCCGCGATGGAATGGACCAGGACGTTCGGGGCGCCCGGTGAGGTCTCCGACGACGGGAAGATCCAGGCGATCTCGGTCTGCCCCCGGCCGTACCAGAACCCCCATCCGGAGCTGTGGCAGCCGTTCACGATCTCCGACCGGTCGGTCATCAGGGCCGCCCAGGAGGACATCCTGCCGTGGATGTTCACCCCCAACCCCGACGACCACGCCGCCAAGGCCAAGCTCTACCAGGAGGAGTCGGCCCGGCAGGGCCGCCAGTACAAGCTGGGCGAGCACACCGGCATCCTCAAGATCGTCGGCATCGCGGACACCACCGAAGAGGCGATCAACACCTTCGGCCGCAGCATCCCCAAGGACTTCGCCGCCTTCTTCGGCCCGTTCGGCTACCTGGAGGTGCTGCGCAAGAAGGAGGACGAGAAGCACAAGCCGATCTCCCCCGAGAAGGGCGACGCCAAGCGCATGAACGACGTGGAGATGGCGCTGTTCGGCACCCCCGACGACGTCAAGCGCGGCATTCAGCGCATGCTCGACCGCATGCCGGACCTGGAGTGGTTCGGCCTGTACATGCAGGGGCAGCAGGGCGTGCTCCCGCTGGACACGGTCAAGCGGAACCTGGAGATGTTCGCCACCAAGGTCGCGCCGGAGTTCCGATGAAGATGTGGCTGGGGGCCTCGTTCGCCCCGACGGACCAGTTCGTGGAGCTGGCGCGGGCGGCCGAGCGCTGCGGTTTCGACACCTTCACGCTGTCGGACCACCTCTTCTACACCGACTTCGCCTCCCGCTACCCGTACTCGCGGTCGGGCGCGCCCCGCTGGACCGCCGAGACGCACTGGCCCGACGTGTGGGTGACGATCGGCGCGATGGCCGCGGTGACCACGACGCTGCGCTTCTCGCCGAACGTCTACATCGCCCCGGCCCGCGACCTGTTCACCGTGGCCAAGCTGGTCTCCACGGCGGCGGTGCTGTCGCGGGAGCGGGTGACGTTCGGGGTCGGGGTGGGCTGGTGCGAGGAGGAGTTCGCCGGCACCGGCCAGGACTTCCACACCCGGGGACGCCGCCTCGACCGCATGCTGCCCACGCTGCGCGCCCTGTGGGCGGGCGAGACGGTCACGCTGGACGGCCTGCCTCCCCTGTCCATCTCCCCCGCCCCGGCCCGGCCCGTACCCGTCTACGTGGGTGGCGACAGCGAGGCGGCGCTGCGCCGGGCCGCCCGCTTCGGCGACGGCTGGCTGGGCAACCGCATCTACACCGAGGAGCAGCTCGACCCGGTGCTCGACACCCTCCGCCGGCACCTCGACGAGAACGGCAGGACGGGCCCGTTCGACATCGTCGCCCCGCTGGCCGTGCTGCCCGACGCCGAGACCTACCGCCGCTTCGCCGCCAAGGGCGTGACCGCCACCATGGCCGCCCCCTGGTGGCTGGCCACCCCCGAGGAGAAGGCCCGGTACGGCGAGGACACCCTCGACCTCAAGATCGCCACCATGGAACGCTTCGCCGAGGACGTCATCGCCAAGCTCTGACCCCGGCGGCCGGGACGATCCTGACCGGGCACGCGACACGTGCGCACCCCGGTCAGGACGCCCCTTCCGCCAGGTTGGCCATGATCCGCCGCAGCATGCCCGTGACCTGCTCGATCTCGTCCTCGGAGAAGCCCGAGAAGACCTGGCGGCTGACCCCGCCGAAGATCGGCGGCAGGAGGGGCGTCAGCGCGTGGCCCTTGTCCGTCAGCTCGATGACGACCGAGCGCCGGTCCTCCGGCCGCCGGACCCGCCGCAGCAGCCCCTTGGCCTCCAGCCGGTCCAGCAGCCGGGTCATCCCGGCCGTGTCCGTGCCGAGCCGGCCCTTCAGCACGCCGGGCGTGCTCCGGCCGCCCGCCGCGTGCAGCAGCAGCGCCGCCTGCTGCGCGGTGAGCCCGAGCGGGGCCAGGCGGCGCTCGGTCTCGGTGTTGAGCTCCCGCCCCACCTGCACGAGCAGCGACCCGCCGCCCAGCACCAGCTCGAACGGCGGCGGCATTCGATCGTCGGTCACGCGCCCCAGAATAGCTGGCGAGAGCATTTACTGTCGCGACAGCTATCGTCTATCGTCACATCCATGGACACCTCTGCTCGTGTCATCGTCGTGGGAGGCGGCATCGGCGGCTTATCCCTGGCCCAGGGCCTGCGCAAGGCGGGGTTCGAGCCCACCGTGCTGGAACGCGACCCCGCACCCGGCCACCGCCCCCAGGGTTACCGCATCAGCCTCAAGGAGACCGGCGCCGAGGCGCTGCGGGCCTGCCTGCCTCCCGGCCTGTACGACCTGGCCGTGGCCACCTCCATCCGCCCGGCCACCCGCATGACCTTCATGGACACCCGGCTGGTCCCCAAGTTCTCCAAGGACATCCCGCCCCAGCTCCCCGGCGTGGACGGCCTCGGCGTCAACCGGCTCACCCTCCGCGAGATCCTCCTGTCCGGCCTCGACGTACGCTTCGGCACCGAGTACACCCACTACGAGCCGCTGCCCGGCACGAGGGTCCGCGCCCACCTCGCCGACGGCTCCACCCTGGACGGCGACCTGCTCGCCGGCGCGGACGGCGTCGGCTCCCGCGTCCGCGGCCAGCTGCTCCCCGACGCCGTCGTGGACCGGCTCGACCAGGCCCTGTACGGCCGGACCGCGCTGACCCCCGACCTGCTCGCCGCCACGCCCCCGGACCTGGTCGACACCTTCAACCGGGTCACCGCGGCCGACCACACCGCGTTCTCCGTGGCCACCTGCCGCCCCTGCACGCCGGTGGCCGAGGCCGTCGCCCGGCACGCCCCCGGCCTGGAGCTGACCGACGTCCCCGGCTACTTCTCCTGGACGCTGACCGTCCCCGGCGCCCGGCCCGACGACACCTCGCCCGCCGGCCTGCACCGGCTCGCGCTCGCCGCGGTCGCCGGCTGGCACGAGGGCGTGCGCCGGATCGTCGAGCGGGCCGACCCCGAGGCGACGTTCCTGGTGCACACCCACGCGGCCCGGCGCGTGCGCCCCTGGGACGAGCCCGCGGTGACCCTGCTCGGCGACGCCGTGCACAGCATGAGCCCGGGCCGCGGCGAAGGCGCGAACATCGCGCTGCGCGACGCCCGCACCCTGTGCGCGAACCTGGCCGCGGCCGCCGCCGAGGGCCGGACGCTCGCCGAGGCGAAGACGGCCTACGAACACGCCATGCTGGACTACGCGTTCGCCGCCGTCGAGGCGTCGTCGCGGCAGCCGTTCGCGCCCTTCACCCGTCCCGCCCGGCCGTCCGGGGGGTGAGCCGCGCCGGGAGTTCGGAAGGGGGCCCCGGTGACGATAGCCTCGTCCCGTGCTGGAAAAGATCGCAGCCACCCGATATGTGACCCCGTTGCGAGAGGGCGGGTCGCTGCCGGGCGTCGTCGAGGCCGATGACCTCGGCACATACGTCGTGAAGTTCCGCGAGGCGGGCCAGGGCCGGCGGGTGCTCGTCGCGGAGATCATCGCCGCCGAGCTGGGCCGCCGGCTGGGGCTGCGCACGCCCGAGCTCAAGCTCATCGATCTCGACCCGCAGCTCGGCGTCCGCGAGCCCGACGAGGAGGTCCAGGACCTCCTCAAGGCCAGCACCGGCCTCAACCTGGCGGTCGACTTCCTGCCCGGCGCGCTCGGCTTCGACCCGCTGGGCTGGATCCCCGACCCGATGTTCGCCTCCCGGGCGGTCTGGTTCGACGGCCTGATCCACAACGTCGACCGGAGCTGGCGCAACCCCAACCTGCTGGTCTGGCACCGCGACATCTGGCTCATCGACCACGGCGCGGCCCTGTGGTTCCACCACAACTGGCGCACGGCCGACCCGCAGCGCGTGTTCGACGCCGGCGACCACGTGCTCGCGCCGTTCGCCGCCGACGTGCCGGCCGCGGGCGAGGAGCTGGCCGGGCGGATCACCCGCGAGCTGCTGGACGAGGTGACGGCCCTGGTGCCCGACGAGTGGCTCGACGGCGAGCCGGGGTTCGACTCCGCCCACGACGTGCGCGAGGCTTACACCGACCATCTGCTGCGCCGGGCGCACGGGCCGCGCGAGTGGCTGCTGCGCCGCCCCGGCAAGGAGCACAAGGCGTCCGGGCCCGGGTCGGTCGGCGAGTTCTGGCGGGGAGGCAGCCGGTGACCAGAGATGTCTACGAGTACGCGGTGATCCGCGTCATGCCCAAGGTGGAGCGCGGCGAGCTGATCAACGCCGGCGTGCTGCTCTACTGCCAGCCGCGCGACTACCTGTGCGCGCGCGTCCAGCTCGACCCGGCCCGCCTGCGAGCCCTCGACCCCGGGGCCGACCTCGACGGCGTGCGCCACGCGCTCAGCGCCTACGAGCGGGCCTGCGGCGACCGGCCGGGCCCTCTCGCGGACGAGCCGCTGGGCGGCCGGTTCCGCTGGCTGACCGCGCCGCGCAGCACGATCGTGCAGACCGGCCCGGTGCACGCGGGGCTCACCACCGACCCCGACACCGAGCTGGCCCGCCTCTTCGACAAGCTGGTACGCCTCTAGCCGGGCGTCTCAGAACAACACCGACATGAAGGTGTCGACCTCGCGGAACCCCACCTTGCGGTAGACCGCCCGCGCCGAGTGGTTGTAGTCGTTGACGTAGAGCGACACGACCGGGGCGAAGCAGCTCATCGCCGCCTCCACGACCGCCGCCATGCCCGCCACCGCGTGGCCCTTGCCCCGCAGGTCGGGGGCCACCCACACGCCCTGGATCTGGCAGGCGTGCGGCGTGACCGCGCCCACCTCGGCCTTGAACACCACCCGGCCGTCGTCGATGCGCGCGTAGGAGCGGCCGATGCGGATCAGCTCGGCGACTCGCGTGCGGTAGAGCGCGCCGCCGTCGCCGAGGTTGGGCGAGACGCCCACCTCCTCGGTGAACATCGCCACGCACGCCGGCAGCAGGATGTCGAACTCCTCCGGCCGCACCCGGCGCACCAGCGGATCGGCCGGTACGGGGGCCTTGCTGGAGGTCGCCATCACCGGCTGCGCCCACCGGACGGCGCGCGCCCTGCCCCAGTGCGGCTCCAGCCGCTCCCACAGCAGGGACACCGCCTCGACGGGGCCCACGATGGACGAACACCTGCGCCCCTGCTTGCGGGCACGGTCGGCGAACGCGTGCACGGCCTCAGGACCGGCGTTGACCGGCACCATGTTCGCGCCGGCGTAACAGAGCGACACGAGCCCGCCGCGCGGCCCGAACCCCCACATCTGCCCCCCGAGGCGTGCCGGATTGAGTCCGACGGCCCGCACCCGGGAGGAGACGAAGACGTTGGCGACCGGATCGCAGTCAAGCAGGGCGAGAACTTCGTCCCGGTCGCTGTCGTCGAGCACGCGCGACGCCGATGTACGCAGCATCACATGGTCAGACTACGCGAACGTCCCCCGAATAGCTCACCGGGACAGCACGTCGGTGAGCCGATCGTGACCCTGCGCGCCTCCCGACGCCATGTGGGCGGCCGGACTCGGGTCCGGCAGGGCCGCGCAGGACACCGTCCGGGCGGGCAGCGTGCCGTCGGCCAGGTACGCCGCGAGGTAGCCGTCCACGCAGCGGTTGCCGGCCAGGGACACGCCGTGGTTGCCGCCCTCGTCGATCACCAGGCCGCTCCTCGGGAAGCGCCGCTGCATGGCCAGCGCCCCCCGGTACGGCGTCGCGGCGTCGTCGCGCGACTGCAGGAACAGCACCTGCGGCAGCTTCGGCGAGCCGTGCACCGCGACCGGCGTGCCGCCCTTGACCGGCCAGAACGCGCACGGGGCGTTGAACCAGGCGTTCGGCCAGGTCAGGAACGGCGCCCTGGGGTGGAGCCGGGTCATGTCGGTGCGCCACTTGGTCCAGTCGCGCGGCCAGGCGGCGTCGCGGCACTGCACGCCGAGGTAGACGGCGTAGCCGTTCTCGTCGTCGGCGTCGTTCTTGCCGCGCCGGTTGTACGCCTCCACCAGCGGCTTCACGTCGCCCTTGCGCACGTAGGCGGACCAGGCCCGCGCGAACTCCGGCCACACCCGGTCGGTGTATCCGCCGAGGGTGAAGGTGTCGTCCAGCTCGCTCGGCCCCACCACGCCGCCGGCCGGGCGGGCGCGCAGCCGGTCGCGCATCGCGTAGTAGGCGAACGAGGTCTGCTTCAGCGTGCCGCCCAGCCGGTAGACGTCGTTGTGCCGGGCCGTCCAGGCGAGGAGGGCGCGGTGGCGGCGTTCGAAGGCGACGTCCTGGCTCAGGTTCGACCGGTACCAGACGCCCTCGGGGTTGACCGTGCTGTCCATGACGAGCCGCCTGACCCGCTGCGGGAACAGGGTCGCGTAGACGGCGCCGAGGTAGGTGCCGTACGAGTAGCCCAGGTAGCTGATCTTCTCCTCGCCCAGCGCCGCCCTGATCGCGTCCATGTCCCTGGCCGAGTTCTCGGTCGTCAGGTACGGCAGCATCCAGGACCAGTGGTCACCGCAGCCGGTGGCGTACTCGTCGGCCCTGGCCAGGAGCCTGCTCTCGTCGGCCGCCGAGTGCGGCACCGCGTCCGGCCGCGGCGCCCGGTAGTAGGCGTCGGGGTCCACGCAGTGGAGTGACGGCTCGCTGCCGCCCACCCCGCGCGGGTCGAACCCCACGACGTCGTAGCGCTCGCCCAGCCGGTTCGGCAGCCCGTTCGAGACGAACTCGGTCAGGTCGCGGCCCGAGGCGCCCGGCCCGCCCGGGTTGATCAGCAGGGTGCCGAGATGGTTGCCGTCCCTGGACACCTTGGCCTTGATGCGGTTGATCGCCAGCTTGATCGACTGCCCCCACGGGTCGTGGTAGTCGAGCGGCACGCGTACGGTGGCGCACTCCAGGTCGGCCCGGACCGTCTTGCCCTCCTTCGCCGGGCACGACCCCCAGACCACCTGCTGCGCCCACGTGACCGCACCCCTACCGGCCGACGCCACACCGTCCGCGCTGACAACCCCGGCGACCAGCACCGCGATGCCGACGGCAACACTGAATACGCGCTTCACCCAGCCCCTCCCCCTCGTCATGGCCCTGTGATGCTCCCGCGGGCGACGGGGTCATGACGCTGGGTATGGAGAAACGCTTGCCACTTTGTAATGGGCCCATTGCACCGGGTGACCGGGCCCCCGGGGCACTCAGCCCACGGTCACCTGGGGCCCGGAGACGGTGTCGTCGTCGAGGTCGATCTCGACGCCCATCTCCTCGGCCAGGCGCAGGGCCTCCTCGATCAGGGTCTCGACGATCTGCGACTCGGGGACGGTCTTGATGACCTCGCCCTTGACGAAGATCTGGCCCTTGCCGTTGCCGGAGGCGACGCCGAGGTCGGCCTCACGGGCCTCGCCGGGGCCGTTGACGACGCAGCCCATGACGGCCACCCGCAGCGGGACCTTGAGCCCCTCCAGGCCCGCCTGGACCTGCTCGGCCAGCGTGTAGACGTCGACCTGGGCCCGGCCGCACGACGGGCAGGAGACGATCTCCAGCCCCCGCTCGCGCAGCCCCAGCGACTCCAGGATCTGGGCGCCGACCTTGACCTCCTCGACGGGAGGCGCGGACAGCGAGACGCGGATGGTGTCGCCGATGCCCTCGGCCAGCAGCGCGCCGAAGGCCACCGCGGACTTGACCGTGCCCTGGAAGGCGGGGCCGGCCTCGGTGACGCCGAGGTGCAGCGGGTAGTCGCACTTGGCGGCGAGCAGCCGGTAGGCGTTGATCATGACGACCGGGTCGTTGTGCTTGACCGAGATCTTGATGTCGCGGAAACCGTGCTCCTCGAACAGCGAGCACTCCCACAGCGCGGACTCGACCAGCGCCTCGGGCGTGGCCTTGCCGTACTTCTGGAGCAGGCGGGGGTCGAGCGACCCGGCGTTGACGCCGATCCTGATCGGCACGCCGTGGTCAGCGGCCGCCTTCGCGATCTCGCCCACCTTGTCGTCGAACTTCTTGATGTTCCCGGGGTTGACGCGGACCGCCGCGCAACCCGCCTCGATGGCCGCGAACACGTACTTCGGCTGGAAGTGGATGTCGGCGATGACCGGGATCTGGGACTTCCTCGCGATGATCGGCAGCGCGTCCGCGTCGTCCTGCGACGGGACGGCCACGCGCACGATCTGGCAGCCGGACGCCGTCAGCTCGGCGATCTGCTGCAACGTGGCGTTGACGTCGGCGGTGACCGTCGTCGTCATCGACTGGACGGAGACGGGCGCGTCGCCGCCCACGGGAACGCTGCCGACCATGATCTGGCGGGAGTGCCGGCGTTCGGCGAGCGGCTTGGGGCGGACCGTCGGGATGCCAAGTGCTACAGAAGACATTTCTACCCTTAGGTGTGACGACGCTACCCAGTCTAGGTAGCTAGAAGGACTGCCCGGCTGTGAGTTCGGCCGCACGTGCCCGGGCCCAGGCGTCGGCGGCCAGCACCTCCTCCACGCTGGAGGCCGGGGTGACGCGGTGTTCCTCGACGACCTTGGCGACCGTGTCGACGATCGCGGGGAAGCGCAGCCCGCCCCTGGTGAACGCCTCGACGCAGACCTCGTTGGCGGCGTTGTAGACGGCGGGCGCGGTGCCGCCCTCGGCGCCGACGTGCCTGGCCAGCGCGACGGCCGGGAAGGCCGCGTCGTCGAGCGGCTCGAAGGTCCAGGTGTGGGCCTTGGTCCAGTCGACGGGCCGGGCCGCGCCGGGCACGCGGGCCGGGTGGGCCAGCGCGAGCGCGATCGGCAGGCGCATGTCGGGCGGGCTGGCCTGGGCGATGGTGGAGCCGTCGACGTACTCGACCATGGAGTGGATCACCGACTGCGGGTGGACCACGACCTCGATGCGGTCGAAGCCGATGTCGAACAGCAGGTGGGCCTCGATGACCTCCAGCCCCTTGTTGACCAGGGTGGCGGAGTTGATGGTGATGACCGGGCCCATGGACCAGGTCGGGTGGGCCAGCGCCATCTCGGGGGTGACGTCGGCCATCTCCTCGCGCTTCATGCCCCTGAACGGGCCGCCGCTGGCGGTGATGACGAGCTGCCTGACGGCGTCGGGGTCGTGGCCGCCGGGACCGGCCGCCCACAGGCACTGCTGCACCGCCGAGTGCTCGGAGTCGACCGGGAGGATCTGCCCCGGCGCGGCCAGCCGCTTGACCAGCGGCCCGCCGATGATCAGGGACTCCTTGTTGGCCAGCGCGAGCGTGCGGCCGGCCTTCAGGGCGACCAGCGTGGACGTCAGGCCCAGCGCGCCGGTGATGCCGTTGAGCACGGTGTCGCACCGCCAGGCCGCGACCTCGGCGACGCCCTCGTGGCCGCCCAGCACGACGGGGGAGGCCCCACGCGCGGCCAGCGCCTCCTTCAGCGCCGGGACGGCGGCGGCGTCGGCCACCGCCACGACCTCCACGCCGAACTCGGCCGCCTGAGCGGCCAGCGCCTCGACCCTGCCGCCCCCGGCCGCGAGCCCGGCGACCTTGAACCCGGCGGGGTCGGCGGCGATGACGTCGAGGGCCTGGGTGCCGATCGAGCCGGTGGAGCCGAGCACGACGACTGAGCGGAGGGTCTCTGCATGCACCTGTCCATTGTCCCCGCTGCCGGGGGCGGACGGGCACGTGAGGGGCTCACGGCCGCGATCCCGTCCCTTAAGTGACGGGTGATAACCGCGACCATTTATGTCCAGATATCGCCATACCGGGATGCGCATGTCTTGAGAAATCCCGATTATTGTGCGGCTACCTTCCCGACCTCGGAGCCGGGTTTCGGCAGGTTACGTAATGCGCCGCGGATCCCGCCCCGCCGTCCGTCCTCACCTTCGCCGCCGCAGGCATCGCCCTGCCTCCCAGCAGCGCGGCGCGAAGCACAGGCCGTCTACCGACCAGCGCGAAGCGCCAACGCAGTCTGCCGGATTTACGGAAAGTAGCCACAAGAACACATCTCGTGGTGCACACTCTGGGGCCATGACCCTGAGCACCTCCCTGCTTGCGGCCGCCCCGCTGATGGCGGGGCTGATGGGACCGGCGATGCTCGGCGCGGTCCCCGTCCAGCAGCAGGTCGATCGTCCCGCCGTCGAGCACTCCGCGGCCCGGCGGAGCCTGGTGGTCGAGCACGAGGCCGCCCGCGACGACGCCGAACAGCGGCGCGTGCTCGGCTACTGGACCCCGCAGCGCATGGCGGCGGCCCTGCCCATCGGCTTGCTCGACTCCGTGACCGACGGCGACGGCCTGCTCAGCGGCCTGACCGGCCGCGGCGGGGTGCGGGCGACGCCCGGCGTGTCCGACGGCCACACCGAGATCAACCTGGGCCGGCGGCACCAGGCGTCGTCCAGGCCCCAGGCCAGCACGATCGGCGCGCGCTGGAGCACCGGCGGGGCCGTGACCAGGACCACCGGCCGGGTGTTCCTGACCCTGGCGGGGGCCGACTTCGTCTGCTCGGCCAGCACGGTCACGAGCGCCAGCAAGGACCTCGTCGTCACCGCCGGCCACTGCGTCAAGGACGGCGCCGGCGAATGGGCCGAGAACTGGACGTTCGTCCCCGGCTACGGCAGGGGCGGCGAGCAGCCCTTCGGCCAGTACGCGGCCCGCCGCATGTTCGTCTCCGCCCCCTGGTCGCGCTCGGCCGACGACAACCACGACGTCGGCATGGTCGCCCTGGCCACCTCGGGCGGCCGGCACGTCGCCGACGTCGTGGGCACCCAGGACATCGCCTTCAACGCCCGGCGCGGCGGCCAGACCTACGGCTTCGGCTACCCGGCCGACCCTCCCTACGACGGCGACCAGCTCGTCTACTGCGCGGGGCGGCTGCGCGACGACCCGTACAAGCAGACGCGCGACCAGGGGCTCGGCTGCGCCATGACCGCCGGTTCGAGCGGCGGCCCCTGGATGTCCGGCTTCGACCCGATGACCGGCCGCGGCACGATCACCTCGCTGAGCAGCTTCAAGTACAGCGACGACCAGCACACCATGTACGGCCCGTACTTCGGCCAGGCCGCCAAGGCGGTCTACACCACGGCCGAGCGCGCCTGAGACCAAGGGGGCGCACCGTCCCGTGCGCGCCCTCGGTCTCTTTGAGGTCGCCGCCCTAGCCCTGCTGGCGAGCTACAGCGACAGGCCGGTGAGCACCATGACCTTCTCGTAGGTCAGGTCCTCCATGGCCGAGTGCAGGCCCTCGCGGCCGATGCCGGAGTCCTTCACGCCGCCGTACGGCATCTGGTCGGCCCGGTACGACGGCACGTCACCGATGATCACGCCGCCGACCTCCAGTTCGCGGTTGGCCCGGAAGGCGGCGTCCAGCGAGCGGGTGAAGACGCCGGCCTGGAGGCCGTACTTGGAGTCGTTCACCGTGGCGTACGCCTCGTCGATCGAGGCGACCGGCTGCAGGATCATGACCGGCCCGAAGACCTCCTCGCAGGCCACCTTGGCGTCCTGCGGGACGTCGGCCAGCACGGTCGGCGCGACCGTGGCGCCCTCGCGGGTGCCGCCGGCCAGGACGCGGGCGCCGGCGGCGACCGCCTCCCGCACCCACTGCTCCACGCGCTCGGCGGCGGCCTCCGACACCAGCGGCCCGACCTGGGTCTTCTCGTCGGCCGGGTCACCCGTGACGAGCCCGGCGACGGCCGGCAGCAGGCGCTCGACGAAGGCGTCGTAGACCGGCTGCTCGACGATCACCCGCTGGACGGCGATGCAGCTCTGACCGGCCTGGTAGTTGGAGAACAGGGCGATGCGCTGCGCGGCCCAGTCGAGGTCGGCGTCGGCCAGCACGACGGCCGCGGCGTTGCCGCCCAGCTCCAGGGTCACGTGCTTGCGCGGCACCTGGTCGGCGATGGCGTAGCCGACGGGCGCGGAGCCGGTGAAGGAGACGACGGGCAGGCGGGGGTCGTCCACGAGGGCGGCGGCGCGCTCGTTCTGGACGGGCAGCACCGAGAACATGCCGGCGGGCAGGTCGGTCTCGGCCAGGATCTCGCCGAGGATCAGCGAGGACAGCGGCGTGGCGGGCGCGGGCTTGACGATGATCGGGGCGCCGACGGCGATGGCGGGCGCGACCTTGTGGGCGACCAGGTTCAGCGGGAAGTTGAACGGGGTGATCGCCAGCACCGGGCCCTTGGGCACGCGGGAGACGTAGGCGAGGCGGCCCGCGGCGGCGGGCTCGGTGTCGAGCCGCTGCACCTGGCCGGACCAGCGGCGGGCCTCCTCGGCGGCGAAGCGGAAGGTGGAGATGGCGCGGTTGACCTCGCCGCGCGCCCAGAAGATCGGCTTGCCGTTCTCGGCGGTGATCAGGTGGGCGATCTCCTCGGCCCGCTCGGCCAGCCGACGCGAGACGTGGGCCAGGGCCTCGGCACGTACGTGCACGGGCAGCGCGGCGGCCTCGCGCGAGACCGCGTGGGCGGCCGCGACGGCCTCCTCGACCTGGGCATCGGTCGGTACGGAGTACCGGCCCACCTCACGACCGTCGTGGGGGTTGGTCACGGTGAGCTCGGTTTCGCCGGTGGCGGGCCGGCCGGCAAGCCAGAAGGTACGCACGTCCATACCCATGACGTTATGCCAAGCGGGAGTTCGGGGATTTACACCAGGGTGCACAAGACTCCCACGAGCGCTCACCGTTAAGTACAAGCCCTGGTGTATACCCATGATGTAACAGAAGTAGACCCAATTCGGGATGTTTACCATGCGGAGTGGTTTGAGCGATCTCCGCCATGGCTAAGTCATCGAGTGCGGGTCTCCAGCGCGGTGGGCCCCAGACTCAGAAAGGCGTGGGCCCCGTGACCGAGCAAGAGGTCACAAGGACACTGAGCTCCTTGGTCGCTGGGGAGGTCGCATGACCTCGACGCCGCTGGGCCTGCAGGGTGCCTACCTGCTGGGCGAGCGCGCCACCCACGACGAACTCCGTTCCCGCCTGCTCGACGTGGCCGTGAACCTGCTTCAGAGCGAGGGTCCCGACAGTCTGACCATGCGCAGGATCGCGGCCGAGGCCGGCTGCACGACGACCGTCATCTACACGATGTTCGGCAACCGGGAGGGCCTGGCCGAGGCGCTTTACCTGGAGGGTTTCGAGCGGTTTCGCCGCCTGCTCGAAGCGGTCCCGCAGCGGCGCAACCCGCTGGAGTACCTGACCGCGCTCGGCCCCGCCTACCGGCAGGCATGCCTGGCCGAGCCCGGCTACTACAGCCTGATGTTCGAGCAGGCCATCCCCGGTTTCGAACCCAGCGAGCGGGCCAGGACGCTCGCCCGCGCGGCCCTGAACATCCTCGACCGGGTGATCGCCGACTGCATCTCCGCCGGCTACCTGACGCCGACCCAGCCACGCAAGATCGCCGACGCTCTCTGGGCCGCCGCCCAGGGCGCGATCAGTCTGGAACGGGCCGGCCACCTGCGGGACGACCGCACGTACGAGGCGGTCACCCTGGCCATGATCTGCTGCTACCTGGTGGACAAGGACAACCTGCCGTCGGCCCCCGGCCGCTGAAGGCCGTCGGGTCAGCGGCGGGCGGCCTCCAGGGCGAGCCAGAGTTCGGCGCGCACGCCCGGGTCGTCGAGGTCGCGGCCGAGGAGTTCGGCCACGCGGCGCATGCGGTAGCGCAGCGTGTGCCGGTGGACGCCGAGCCGCTGGGCCGCGGCGTCCCAGTGGCCGTTGCTGTCGAGGTAGGCGCGCAGGGACTCGACCAGGTCGGCACGGGAGCCGTACGCGGTGAGCGGGGCCAGTAGCGCGCCGGAGAACGCGCGCAGGGCGTCGGCGTCCAGCAGCGCGAGCAGCCCTTGCCCGGCCAGGTCGGCGAACCGCACCACGCCGCCGTCGCTGTGGGCCAGCGCCCGTCGCGCCTGGCCGAGGGCGTCGCGCAGGCCGTCGTAGCGGCACGGTGAGCTCACCCCGACCGGCCCCTCCGCCTCCCGCGCCACCTTCTCCACACTCCCCTCCCCCACCAGACAAACAACGACCGCCCCACCACCACCACCACCGCGGCCACGCCCGCCACCACCTCCGCCGTGCCCACCGTCGCTACCGCTGCCGCTGCGGCCGTGGCTGCTGCTGTGGGTGTGGTCGTGGCTGTGGGTGTGGTCGTCGAGGAGGGCTGTGAAGCCGTGGGGTTCCAGGGCCTCCAGGGCGCTCGCGCCCGCCGCCAGCACCACCAGCGGCTCGCCGGGCAGCCGTGCGCCGAGCGTGCCCGTCACCGAACGCGCCTGCTCGACCGCCCCGCCGAGCAGCAGTTCGAGCACGGCCGAGCGGAGCCGCCGCCCCGCCTCCCGCTGGGCCCTGCCCTGCTCCATGGCGAGCGTCAGCAGCGAGCCGGCGGCGTTGATCACCGTGTGGGTCACCGGCGAGAAGGATTTGCGCGCGCCGACCGCGAAGAAGCCGCGCGGCCGGGCGCCGCCGCCGAGCGGCTGGATCACGATGTGCTCGTCGGGCCCGGACAACGCAAGACTGGCCGGCACCCGCTCCACCCCCGGCCCTCCCCCACGCCCCCGCTCAGGCCCCTGGCCTCCCCCACGCCCCCGCTCACCGCTCGGCACACCTCCACGGACGCCCTCCCCGGCAGGCGTCCGCTCACCGCCACGAACGGGTTCCCCGGCTGCCGGCTGCTCACCGGCCGACCCGCGGCCGTCTGTGGCGGGCTGGTCGGGGTGGGGTCTTGCCGGGGCGCCGGTGCGCAGGCGGCGTAGCTCGGCCACCACGACCGGCACGTCGGCGCCGGGGGTGGCGTGCCGGACCTCGCCCGTCTCGTCGAGCAGGGCGGCCCAGCCGTCGATCTCCTTGGCGACCCGGTCGATGACCGCGTGCATGCCCTCCGGCCGCAGCGCCGCCCGGGTGAGCCGTCCCTGGGCGGCGAAGGCCCGGGTGATCTCGTCGTACTGCTCGGCCGCGAGCAGCTCGCTGACGACCTTGCCGATGGCGATGAACGGCGTCTCGCGCGGTACCTCGAACAGCGGCAGCCCGGCCTCGTCGGCGGCGCTGACCAGGGCGGGCGGGACGCGTTCGTGGGAGAGGCCGACGCCGAAGCCGAGCCCGGCCACCCCGCGCCCCACCAGCCGGGCGACATATCCGGAGAGGTCGCCCTCCAGGCGGATGCCCGTCGTCAGCAGCAGCTCCGAGCCCTCAAGGAACGGCGTCGGGTCCTCCAGCTCGCTGACCGCCACCCAGCGCACCTCCGCGTCGAGCGCTTCGGGGGCCGCCGCGCCCGCCAGCGGACGCAGCCCCATCCGTCGCACCACGGTGCGCAGCGAAGGTGCCATACGAGTTTGTCCATTCCGGCAAAGGCGAGCACCCCCAGTGTGCCATATCGACGTATCGGCCCAGGTCGGAGCCCGACGTAGCGTCGAGCCCATGAGCATTCCCCAGGAGCGGCGCGTCGTGACCGCGATCCCAGGCCCCAAGTCGCAGGAGCTGCTGGCCCGCAAGCAGGCCGCCGTCCCGTCCGGCATCGGCACCACGCTGCCGGTCTTCGTCACCCGCGCCGGCGGCGGCGTCCTCCAGGACGCCGACGGGAACTCTCTGATCGACTTCGGCTCCGGCATCGCCGTGACCAACGTGGGCAACTCCGCGCCGAAGGTCGTCGAGCGCGTCCAGAAGCAGGTGGCCGACTTCACCCACACCTGTTTCATGGTCACCCCGTACGAGTCGTACGTGCAGGTCTGCGAGAAGCTCAACCAGCTGACCCCCGGCGACCACGAGAAGCGCACCTTCCTGGTGAACTCGGGCGCCGAGGCCGTCGAGAACGCGGTCAAGGTGGCCCGGCACGCCACCGGCAGGCAGGCCGTCGTGGTGTTCGACCACGGCTACCACGGCCGCACGCTGCTCTCGATGACCATGACCGCCAAGAACATGCCGTACAAGCACGGCTTCGGCCCGTACGCGCCCGAGGTGTACCGGGTGCCGCTGGCCTACCCGTTCCGCTGGCCGACGGGCGCGGACAACTGCGCGGAGGAGGCCGCCGCGCAGGCCATCGACCAGATCAACAAGCAGGTCGGGGCCGAGAACGTGGCCGCCGTGGTGATCGAGCCGATCGCCGGCGAGGGCGGGTTCATCGTCCCGGCCAGGGGCTTCCTGCCGCGGATCGCCGAGTTCTGCCGGGCGAACGGCATCGTGTTCGTGGCCGACGAGGTCCAGACCGGCTTCGCGCGTACCGGTGACCTGTTCGCCTGCGAGGACGAGGGCATCGTCCCCGACATCATCTGCACCGCCAAGGGCATCGCGGGCGGCCTGCCGCTGGCCGCCGTGACCGGCCGCGCCGACCTGATGGACCACGTGCACGTCGGCGGCCTGGGCGGCACGTACGGCGGCAACCCGCTCGCCTGCGAGGCCGCGCTAGGCGTCCTGGAGACGATCGAGTCGGAGGACCTGGTCGCCAAGGCCCGCCGCATCGGCGAGATCATGCTCCCCCGCCTCCGGTCGCTCCAGGAGCGGTTCCCGGTGATCGGCGACGTGCGCGGACGCGGCGCGATGATCGCGATCGAGCTGGTCGAGCCGGGGACGAAGAACCCGGACCCGGCCGCCGTCCAGGAGATCGTCAAGCGCTGCCACGCCGAGGGCCTGGTGGTCCTGACCGCCGGCACGTACGGCAACGTGCTGCGCTTCCTGCCCCCGCTGGTCATGCCCGAGCACCTGCTTGAGGAGGGCCTGGGGATCTTGGAGAAGGCCGTCGCCGCTCTGTAGCAAAGACCGAAAAATCGGGCATCCACCTTGCGGCTGGATGCCCGATTTTGTGTGTGTAAAAGAGGTCACTCGGGTAGAGAATTCACCCTGGCTTGACGCTCAGCTAGACGATCACGGCCTCGGTCAGGGTTATAACGGATCCGGACATGCGGAGGAGCGATGACAGCTGGGAGCGTGATGAACTGGGGTCCCACCAGAACGGCACAGAGTATGTTGACGTTCGACCCTGAGGGCCTGAGCCTGGCCCAGCGCGACGGCGACGCCTGCGTCGTGTGCCACAAGAGGTGGCCGCGGCCTCGGGTCCGGGTCGGCAAGCTGCCCGACAACTCCTCCGTGCTCGCCTGCACCGAATGCGCCGAGGCGCTCCTGCCCGCTCCCATGGCGACCGTGGTGGCCTTCCCGGGCCGTTAGCCACGCGCTGACCACGGTTCCGACCGGGCCTTCAGGCCGCCACCGCCGCCTCGCGCAGGCCCCACGGCGAGCCGTACTCGCGCAGCAGGTCGAGGAACGGCACCGCGTCGAACGCCTCAGGGCCGAGCACGCCCTCGCCCTTCCACACCCCGGTCGCCACCAGCTCCAGCGCGACGACCGGATGGATCGCCGTCTGCCACACGACGGCCTGGGAGCCGTACTCCCGCATCGACCACTCGTTGTCCACCACGTGGTACAGGTACACCTCGCGCGGCGAGCCGTCCTTGCCGGTGCCCTTGACCCACGTGCCCGCGCAGGTCTTGCCGCGCATGCGTGCGCCCAGCGTCGCCGGGTCCGGCAGGCTCGCGGCGACCATGTCGCGCGGGGCCACCTCCGCCCCGCCCACCCTGATCTTGTCGGCGCTGTCCAGGCCCAGCTTGCGCAGCGTCTTGAGCACGCCGATGAACTCCTCGCCGAGCCCGTACTTGAACGTCACCCGGCGCGCCGGGATCCACCTCGGGACGAGCAGCACCTCCTCGTGCTCGACGTTCACGCACTCCACGGGCCCGATGCCGTCGGGGAAGTCGAACACCTCGGGCTCGCTGAACGGCTCGGTGGTGCGCCACTGCCCGTCCTCCCAGACGACGGGCGGGTTCAGGCACTCCTCGATCGTGGTCCAGATCGAGAACGTGGGCGCGAAGTCGTAGCCGTCGACGACGAGGTTGGCGCCGTCCCTGATGCCGATCTCGTCGATCTCGTCGAACAGGTGGTCGGCGGCGTAGCGGGCGAACACGTCCGCGAGCCCCGGCTCGACGCCCATGCCGACCAGCGCGAGCCGGCCCGCGCCGCGCCACTCGCCGTCGCGCTCGAACTGCCGGTCGCCCAGCTTCACCCCCGGCTTGCGGTACGGCTCACGCGGATGCGGCTTCGACAGCGACATCGCCATGTCCAGGTAGTGGGCCCCGGCCTCCAGCGCGGCCTCGAACAGCGGCATCGTGAAGCGCGGGTCGACCGCGTTGAACAGCACGTCACAGCGGTGCTCCCGGAGCGCCGCGACGACCTGCGCCCGGTCGGAGGCGTCCAGCTGGATGGCGGTGAAACGGGGGTCGTCCACGGCGGCGACGGCGGCGGCCGCCCGGCTCTGTTGGGAGTCGGCCACCACGATGTGTTCGTAGAAATGGCGGCGGGCGGCGATCGGGACCACGGCTGAACCGACGCCTCCGGCGCCGACAAGAAGGATTCTCATGGGAAGACCATACTCACTGACTGGTCATTCAGTCGAATTTCTGGCGCCAAGAAGGCCCCGGAACAGCGAGACGCCCCGGGACAGGGGGGAAGGCCCGGGGCGTCTCTGCAGGCGCACCTCGGGGGAAGGCGCGCCCGCGATGGGGTCGAGCGGAGGCGGCGGTCTCGCCTACTCGGCGAGCGCGGCCCACCGTTTCCCCCAGACGGCGTAATCAGTGCATTCCCCGTCCTCGCCGCGGCAACCGCCCGGCGGCCGGACGGCGAAGGCGACACGGCCGAGCCGCTTGGGGTCGCCGACGCCGTAGACGTCGCAGACGGACTTGGCCCGGCCCTTGCACGCCTTCTCGTTGGCCGGGGCGAGCCCCGCCCAGGCGGCCGCGTCACGCTGGGCGTCGGCCGCGGTCATCCAGGTCAGCCAGCGGTAGGCGCAGGTGGTGTCGGGCAGGTTGGCGCCGAGCATCCAGGAGTCGAGCCAGCCGGTGGTCGCCGTGGCGCCGACCGTCCTGACCGGTTTGCCGGCCTTCTGCAGCAGCAGGCGATAGTACGGTGTGGCCTGCGCGTAATCCAGCGACCCGGTGGCGAAGCCCTTGATCAGGTCGATCGGCTTCCGCCAGTAGGTGCGCTCCTTCTGCTGCCCGAGCAGCGCCATGGCCCGGTCGAGCTGCTCCTGGCTCAGCTCGTACGGGTCCTTGACGGTGGTGTCGGTCAGCGCGGCGTCGGCGATGGTCAGCGGGCTGTCGCGGAGCGCGGCCCGGCCGGAGGCGAACGCCTCGCTCATGCTCGGGTTCTTGACCTTGGCCGCGTCGTAGACGAACTCGTGGTACCCCCACAGGTACGGCACGCCGTAGACCTTGCCGGACACCTTCACCATGTCGCGGAAACGCTCGTCGAGGTCGTCGTAGCCGCCCACCTTGGCCGGGTCGATCGGCTGCACCAGCTTGCGGGTGATCAGGTCGCCGGCCAGCGCCGGGCCCGCCGAGATCAGGTCGTACGGGCGGTCGGCGGCCGCCACGGCCCGTTCCATCTCCTCGGCGGTGCGGACGGTGTCCAGGCGGGCCAGGCGGCAGCCGGTCTCCTTCTCGAAGGAGCCGACCCAGTTGGCCTTGGGGCTGACGCCGCCGTACTCGGCGTAGCCGCGGTAGGTGAGGATCTGGAGCGTGCCGTCGCTCTGGGTGGCCGTGGGCGAGGGCGTGGCCGTCGGGGTCGGCTTGGGGCTCGGCCTGGCGGCCGGCTGCCCGGCCGTCCCGGAGGCCGAGGACACCGCTCCCGTGCCGGCGACCAGCGCCGCCGTGGCCAGCGCCACGGCGGAAATGCGACGGCGTCTCACGATGTCCCCCCTTGTCCGTTGTGCTGGAGCTTACCGGGGACGGGACCAGGAGGGACGCCGGTCCCTCCCGGCCGGAGCCACGGGTTACCCGTTCGTGGGGAAGCCGAGGTTCACCCCACCATGCGACGGGTCCAGCCACCGCGAGGTCACCACCTTGCCCCGCGTGTAGAAATGCACCCCCTCGCCACCGTGCACATGCGTGTCACCGAACAACGACGACTTCCACCCGCCGAAGCTGTAGAACGCCATCGGCACCGGGATCGGCACATTGATCCCGACCATCCCCACCTCGACCTCGTTCTGGAACCGCCGCGCCGCACCGCCGTCATTGGTGAAGATCGCCGTACCGTTGCCGTACACACCCTCGTTGATCACCCGCAGGCCCTCCTCATACGAAGACACCCGCACCACCGACAACACCGGACCGAAGATCTCCTCCGTGTGCGTCCGCGACCCCACCGGCACCTGATCCAGCACCGACGGCCCCAGCCAGAACCCCTCGCCCCGGCCGCCCAGCACCTCGACCTCCCGCCCGTCCACCACCAGCTTGGCGCCCTCGGCCACACCCAGATCCAGGTAAGAGGCCACCTTGTCCCGATGCGCCCGCGTCACCAGCGGCCCCATCTCCGACCGCGGATCATCACCCGGCCCGACCACCAACCGGCCCACCCGCTCCACGATCTTCCCGACCAGCTCATCCC